>NZ_JANINH010000020.1:0-53597 GCF_024580155.1 Methyloversatilis sp. XJ19-13
TGTCCATGATCTCCTTTATGGACACAACATTGAGGTGCCCGAGTGCGGGCGATGATTACGCGCTGGATCAGGGAAGGGAAGACGGTGGCGGTCGGACGCTTACCCACATCGTCCATGCCCAGGCCGACGAACCAGCGGAACAGCAGGTTGAAGTCGAGTTGCTCGACGAGCTGGCGCTCGCTGCGAATGGTGAAAAGGATCTGCAGGAGCAGAGCGCGCAGCAACTGCTCGGGTGGGATAGACGGGCGGCCGGTATGCGAATAGCGTTCGTCGAACAACGTACTCATGTTCGCGAGGATGCCGTCGACCAGCGCACGCAGGGTACGCAGCGGATGGTCCTTCGGAACACGTTGCTCAAGACTCACGTAGCTGAACATCGACGTCTGGGGATTCTCTTGGCCGCGCATGGAAAATCTGGAAAAGTAGAAGAACGATTCGAGGTGGAAGTCTGCCTCAAAACCCGCACCCGGAAACAGAGCCGGGGTTTCTCACCAGCCTGCTAAAGCTCGAAAAATGGGCAGACCGGGCGAAATCCGCCCCCCTTATCCTTCAGCACGATCTCGTTCAGCACCGACGAAGTGACAGTGCCATCCGTGGCCAAGGTCAGCGTCTCCTCGGGCTGGAGTGTGGTCGCAGCCGGCTGCTCCGGCGACAATTTTGCCGAACGCTACGAGTAGGCCATGCAAAGTGTCTCTGACGAGCCGATGCGGGCAAAAGCAAGTGGTGGATAGATCGCGATGGATGTCAGCATACGTACCTCCGGCGTCAGGCTGGTGCCCTGAGAATGCCGGTTGGAGCGAACGGCACGGATGCGTAATCAGATGCGGCGAAAGCGGTTCAACGGCCTACCTTCGGGCGCTGGCGCTGGGGTCGCGCCACCGGTGCCGCTAACAACGGGATCCCCGATACAGCCGATCTCTGCTTCTATAGTCGCCTGCCCGAGCATGTGAGCAAGGCCTGTGACCTTGATCCGTATGCCGTCTGCCACCTGCCCTCCGAAGCGGATTGCCTTGCCGTTGATCTCGATATCGCCCACGACAAAGGACGCGCCCTCCGGTGCCTCCAGCACACCACGTACCGCGCGGCCTCCGGACCCGCGCGTGTAGGTCCAGCAGTCTTCGGGCGCGACACCATCCGGCACGTCCCAGCCGGCGAAAGATATCGACTCAAAGGCGAGTTGCGGCGGATTGGCCAGAGCAACGAAGTGCCCGGCGCGGGCCAGTTTGTTGACCTCGGCGCCGATGGTCGGATCGCTGTGCCGTTCTCGCGCGCCGTAGTTACCGCAAATAATCAGTTCACGCGCGCCAGTCTTCAGTGTGCCGTCCGGATTGCTGCGAACTACGCAGGCTCCGGCCACGAGTTCTACCGCCGCGCCGATCGTGTTCGGTCCACCGATCATGTGCATGGCGCCGTCCGAACTGTTCGCGTTCCAGCGGTTCACCGGCTTGTAGTTGCCCAATCCGTCCACGAGGTCGGACATCTGGACATCCGGCGACACGTGCTCGCGGTAAAGCGCAAGCACCACTTCAGGCTGCCGCCGGAACAGAGCGCAGAAGTAATTTCGGTCCTCGCAGGTGAATGTGATTTTTAGAACTTTGCCGTTTGCGTCGCGGGTGGTGCTCCATTCGCAGTACTCGACCTGTTCGAACCGGCTCTCCTCCGCCAAGTTCCAGCGCTCATCATCGGTCGCAGAGGAAATGGTCAGCGGGCGCGGAAAAGCTGTCCAGCCGATTTCCTTTTCGACCGCGTCGGCCTCGATTCCATCCGCCGGATTGAAGAACTGGTTGCGGGATCCCGCGAAGGTGGTCTCCGGCGGATTGCGCGAACCTTTGAAATAGCCATTGACCTCCGTGTGCCAATCCGCAGCGGCATCGGCGTTCATTTCAGTCAGACTGCCGGGGGCGGTAAACTTGAATACCATCGGGTCATCCTCCAATCCGTGATGCGATCAGGTCAGGTACTTCGAAAATAGTTGCGTCGGGTGCCATCATCACTGGCGCAGCGTCCGGCAGGAGCGAATCAACGGGCAGCGTCAGCGCGAATTCCGAAACGCCGAGTGTGCGGAAATACCGGCGTCGCGAAACCACCAGCCGCATCAGGTCGCGAACCCCTTGTTCAGTCTGTAAACGCCGTTTGGCGGCCTCGTAGTATGCGGCGATCTGTGCGCCGATCCGCGCGCGCTGAGCCGCATCGTCGCCCGTCGCAATCCAATCCAGAACCTGAGCCTCATCCGAATCCGGCCGGGCGACGGCCTCGGCCGCGAAAGCGTCTAGGATCAGGGCCTCGCAAGACGCCGCTCCGGTTCCTAGGGCACCGGACTTTGGCATGTGCCGCTGTAAACCCGCCCGACGCGAGGATTGGATCGGATTGCTGAAATCTACGGCGAGGATCGCCCGTACCAGCCCTAAGCTCAAAACTCCCCGGTCGATAAGCGCAAAAATGATGCTGAGATCCTCGAAGGCGGGCGAAGGACAGGCGAGCACAAAGAAGGCCTCGCCTATCTGGCGAAAGTCCGCTGCTGGATCTTCCAGCGCGATGCCCAGATCATCGATGGCCTGCAACAGGTGTCCACCGTCCACCTGAATGCGCCCGCGGATAGTTTGCGGGTCGAGCAGCCGGCTCCAAGCCTCGACGTTGAGCAGGATTTCGGGCGGAACGTTGACCTTGACTCCGGCTGCTAACTCGCGAAATTCACGATCTGAGGCGACTAGATTCACTGACGTTGTCTGAACCAGTTGCCGCAAGAAAGTGTCCGCAGCGCTCAGCGTCCCGGCCTGAATGGAGCGGTCAAAACGCGCTTCGGTCCAACGGTCGATACCAGGCTGGACGATGTCGCGCTCAAGAATCTCCGCCCCCTGCGAATGGGTCATCAGCCGATGCCCGAGGATGGGATGGCCGGGCGCAAAGGCCTCAGGCGGGATTAAAACGGACTGGCTGTTCCAATGCAGCCAAGGTGCGCGCAACTCTTTCATGACCAGCGAGCCGTTCACGTGACCGTCAAAGGGCCCGCGGCCCCGGGTCGGTGGCTCCAGCGCATGTGTGCCGTCGCCGGAATAAAACCAGACATCGTCCCGGCGCTGGTAGAAATTGTAGGCACCCTTGCTGGGGTCCCAAGACAACACCTGCAGCAAACCGGTATTAGCGGATGGGCGATCATCGACGCTCAAAAGTATGAGACGGCCGCTCGCTCCGGTTCGCGCGACGACAAAGCGCAGCTCTCGATTCAACGATGCAGTGACCGGTGTGAAGGGGATCTGCCCGCCCTCGCCCACCAGAAACACCTGCTCTTCCGGCACGGCGGCATCGGCCAGCGCCGCCGCCGCCGACAGGATGTCGAGCCTTTCTAGCAAAGCATCGACTGTCATCGGGCGTTCGTCCCGGCGCAGGATCAACAAGGCAAAGGGATCGCTCAAGGCCGCGAGGTCTGGGGCTGTCAGCGGCACCGGGGCGGCGTCGAGGCCGACTACCATCCGCAGCACCGGCGGCACCGCGGCTGGGGCGACCCCTGCAGATGGCGCGGCGGCGTTCACAGGGTTTCTAGTCAGTCCGGCCAGGCTGCGCTTGTCGAAAGGCGTTCGCGTCATGACCTACTCCAGCTTCGGCGAGAGCGCGCGGGTCGAACAGCGCCGCTCAGGAGGCCACTTGGGGCTCCACTGATTCTCGTCATATCAAGAGCTTCCATGATCAATCGAGATTGTGGGGAATGCAGTTGGGTAGTGCTTGGGGTTGTGCTGTGGCGATGTCGACCGAAACTCTGTCTCGCTGAGGTCCTGCACTCTCCGGCTGTGCCAAAACCGTGAGTGTCCCACGGCATTCGCATAATGGCGCGGCATCGCGCGGTGCGTCCGTTCCGCCGTGCGCGCCACTAATTCGGCATAGATATCGAGCGCCTCATAGTTGCCCGCAAGTGCCTCCGCCGCCGCGTTTCCGGCAAAGAACCCGCCAGAAAGTGCGTTGAAGAGGCCTTGCGAGGCAATCGGGTCAAAGCTCGCTGCTGCATCTCCAGCGGAAAGCCAGCCTTGCCCGGCGCAGGGAGAGAGACGGGCATTTCTGGCATCCCAAGTCTCGGCCTTTTCAGAAAAACCGTTCGGCCTTGGCAAATAGACGGGCCATTCCACTGCCGTGCTGGGGTCGCTCAGAAAGCCCATCGTTCCGCCATGCCGCATCGGTAGCGCGTACCACCAACCATTTGGGGTCGCTTCGATCACTAGCCGTGAAAGGACTCCTTTGGGCAGAAAACAGGTTCGCGCCACAAGCGGCGCACCAAGACGGAGGCGCGCCCCGAGCCGGCGCGCCAGATGCGCAGGCCGGCCCGTTGCATCCACGACAAAACGGGCGTGCAACTCTTGTCCCGGCCCCGCCGTTATCCGCCAGTCGCTCGGCACACCGGTGATCGCACGGAGCCGCGATGCGTGAAAACGGCCGCCCAAAGTTTCGACGCGCGCCTGCAAAAGGCCTACAAGCGTTTGCCTATCTATGCTGATCGCCGGGCGGTTCAGCATCGAGACATGGCCTAGAACTTCGGGCCGGGCCGTCGACCACAGGCTCAGTGCAGGGTGCAGCGGCACCGCCGAGTCCAGGAGATCCCCAATGCCCAGCCGCGCGATGATTGACTCTGCGGCGGGCGGCAGCATCTCGGAGCGCGGTGTCTGTTGAGTGGCAGGTGGCGTCAGAACGGCCACGCTCGACCCGCGTTCTAGCAAGGCAATCGCAGCGGCCAGACCGGCCGGTCCGCCCCCCGCGATCAACACATCGAAACGCGGATGCACCTTCAAATCTCCCCGCGGTTGAAGCGCTTGAATGTTGGTTCGGGCTCTGCTACCGATGCCCGCGTCGGCCCAGCGACTGGCGCGGGTGGTTCGTGCTGATAGAGCGCTGTCACATCGCGCGCCAGCTTCAGCGTGAAGTCGCCCTGCGAGAACCTTGGCCAGCGGCCGGTCTCGACGAAACACGGGTCAGGCAGGCCGATTCCCGGCGGCGGCGACTTCGCCTCGACCATCCCAAGCCGCCACCATTGCGACACCATGCTGTCGATGCGTTCAAGATAGCCACGCCCCTGAATGTCGCGCAGCCAGAGGCGGCGGTTGGAGAAATGACGCTGCCGCTGCAATTCCGGCTGGCCGGGCAGGATCGCGAGCTCGAGCGCTTCGGCGGGCATTACCTGGTTCGGGACCCGTGCGCCCCAAAAGCTGGGCGACGAAAGATAGAGGCTTGGTGTGTAGAGGTCGGCTGAATTGCAGGAGGCCTCATCCGTCTGCCATGGCACGCCAAGCCAACGCGTCAGCGACCCAGGGCCCGAGGCGCCATGCGGCCCGTCGTGTGCCAGTGCCACTTCCTTGGTCAGAACCGGACCGTAGTCCTGCCTGACCGGCTCACCTTCAGGCAGCGTGCGCAGGCGATAGGGCGCCTCCCACATGGTCGCCAGCCGGAAGGGCCATGTGAGCTCAATACCCGGATGGAAGGGGCCGCCGAGGCACTCGTGCATGCTTGCCCGGTCCAACTCTTCGATTTGCTGTTCGGGCGTCAGGGCGTCGAAGACCGGTAGTTGTGGAATCCCTGTCCAGTCCGAGGCAAATCTTCCTTCCGCCCATCTCCTGAGATGGGCGTATTGCGTTTCTGTGACTGGCAGGTACTCCAGCGCCGCATCGACGCTGTCACCGAAGGTATCGCCGTAGAAAGGCGGCAGCCCTGCCGATTGATCCTGCGGCGGCTGCGGGCGGAAGAGCGCAAGTACGGCCTCGCGAAAGGCTGCGACCTGAGAAGATGTGTTGGCCAACCGCGTAATGACCGCCGGGTCCCGCGCGTCCAGCGGCGTGCCCTGCCCGGCCAAGAGCAAGACGCCATCATTGACCCATTGATGGGCGCTCATCCGGTCGAAGATGGGCCAGATGTCCTCAGAAAAGGAGGTGCTTGTCGGTTTGTCTATCCACCCCTGACGAATGTAAAGATCGCGCACAACGTCATCCATGGTGACAACACCGAACAGCCCCGGCCCGAAATTCGGCGGTGCTACCACCACATGCGCCGGCTTCGCCTCAAAAAACTGACCGTCAATTTCAAAACGGGCGCGTACCGGCCCGTCACAAGTGTCGTCGTGCCACCCGTCGTTGTTGGCAAAGGTCGTGGGCCGTGCGCCGTGCAATCGGGGCTCCGACACACCAACGCCGCCAAGAAACAGCAATCGTCCGGCCTCGTCCGTCTGCAATTCGCCAAGGTAAACACGTTTTCCAAAAAAGGTTCCGTCGTCGAAGCGATACTGAGCCCCGTGCTGATTCGGGCCCGAAATTTCGCGCGTGGCGGGCCGAATGTTAAGACTGTCGCGCGCTTGGCCGGCCCAGGCCATATTGCGTTTTTGTGGCTCGTCCACGTAGGAAGTATCCAAGTCCATCGCAAAATGAAACTGGTACCAGCCGGCCTTGAGATTGGCGACCTGGACCCGCCATGTCAGCCTGCCTTCAGCCGCCGTTACTTCGCGTACTTCACCGGATTTGAGCGATGCATAGACCCGAAAACGGGGCACCTGCCGCTTGATCATGCCGCCGCTAATGCGATAACCGTCCGGGTCTTCCGGCACTCCACCGCGCACTTCCGCAGCGAGAAACCACGCATCGGGTGCGTTACCGATACGGGCGATTCCAATAGACGGATGTATCGAAAGCGATTGAATATCCTCGGCATGCATCTATCTATCTTTCTCACTGTTGGAGTAGTTCAGAAGACCATCGGGCTCGGCGGCGCCCAGTTTCATTCACTTAAATCGATTTCGGTGCTGTTGACCTCATTGGTTTCGAAGCCGGAAGACTTCAACACCCTGACCTCGATCGCAGCAGCATCCGGAAACTGATTAATGTCCACTTTCCCGGCGTCCGGACGATCAAGGCCAACGTCAAGCGTCTGCCAGAGCGAACTTCCCTTTTCGCGCGCCTGCAGCGTGTAGGTCGCGTTTGGATCGACAGGACCGGCCTGCATCAAAGGCACCGAATGGCCGCTCCGTGGCCCAATCCCAAACGCCTCGGCCGCTTCCGCCGGTGGGCGGGGAGGCGGCGTGGAAAAGGACGCAAGTTCCCGATCAGCATGCATGAGGCGCAGCACCTTGGCGCCTTCAGGCAGTTCAAAGAAGGCCTGGAAGGTGCCTTCATCTACCACGTCGTCACAACTGCCGAATTCGGGCGTTACCGGGATCTCTGCTAGCCTCTGGCCACCTTCGGTTTCGACCGATATTTTTAGGACGCTTTCCCGACGTTCCGTCGGCACGTTGACCTCCAGGGCAGGTTGCACCGCGACGAGCTGGCCAGAATTGTCCGCCCGATTGAAGGTCCCAACGGCCTGAATCCATTTCTTGCTCATAGCTTCTCCCACTGCTGCTACCCGACCGCCGGTGCGAACTGAACGTCCTCCAAATGCAGCCGATCAAAGATCTGGTTGTAGGTGTGGCGCGAAACCCACTGGTTTTCGCAATAAGTCATGAAATCGCTGTTGTCCGAATGCGGCAGAGCGCGCATCGGCAGCCCGAGGTCAGAATCGCCGATGTCGAAGCCGACGCATCCCTCTGCAGCGTCGGAAATCCGCCCGTTGGGGTAAGGAAAGCTCGAAAGCGGATCGCGGTCCTGGTTGCAATGACCCGGATGGCGACAGCCGAGCGTGTGGCCGAATTCATGCGCGCCGTACCAGTCGGCATAAGAGCCATCGCCGTCCCAAGAAAACCTGCTGCGGCCCGCTGGCCCTATGGCCACCGTCGTCGGGTCCGGCGCAGCCGCCACCTGTGTCGCGCGCCCCCGAAAAAAGTCGCTGTCGTCGGCAATCAGCCCGTAATAGTGCGTCCGCGGATCCCGTCCCGCGTTGACATCGGCTTGCCGGATCAACTGCAGCCGCAATAGCACTCGCGCGGCCAGGGTCTGCCACAGCGGGTCGTTCTGCGTGCCGTCGCTGAAAGGCGGCTCTACGTTGCTGCCGATGGGCACGACGATCTGCGACCATTCCAATGCGGAAATCGGGTAAGCGCGCGTCAGGTAGGAACGTAGCAAATCGAAATGCAGCGCGTCGGGGGCAAAACTTCTTGGCGGATTCGGCCGCTTGTCGATGTAGCGCAGGCCCACGACTCGAATGCGAAAGGGCGGTGCGGACACGAAATGCACCTCGACCTCATTGTCAGGATTGCTGATCGGAACGTCGTCCCCCATGGCAACCGGGATGATCCGATTAACCCGAACATATAACGTTCCGACCTGTTGGGGCGGCAGCTCAATATTGAGGCTTTCATCGGAGTTGACGCGCTGCGCCTCCAGTTCTGGATGAGCCGCGGATCGCAACGAGACGATGTTGCGCGAAACTATATATTTTTCAGGCCCAACTCGCGTTGAAGAGACTGCGATCTCTGCTCTTACGCGAATGTTCCGCGAGAGGCCGTCAGGTTTGACGTAGACGCGAACCACGGTGCGCTTCTGCGCGATCAGACGGACATCATGTGCTAGGTTCTGGATGGCCTGAACCACTTCTACCCCCGCGATCTGCACGGTACCACCGGAAGCTTCTGAGAATATGCTTCTCCGACCTGCCGTGGCGTCGAGCCCGAGAACACCCATAACACCTCCCAGCTAACTAGTAGAAATGGAGTTGTTTCCAATTGAGTACGATCTCCTGCATTCTAAAATTCAGTTGCTTTTTTTTGGTGCTGAGATTGAACTCGTCCCCCACTTTTCTGCCTTGTTTGACCAGCGTGCGCGCGCTGATGGCGAACAGATCTATCAGAAGTCCCATTTCCAGAATTTTCCTATGAAGTTCCCCGTCAGCAATTCGTGAAGATTTCGTGGTTTTGTTGTTGGATGTCTGGCACTGGTCTGTATGCAGCTTGACGAACGCTTCCCGCGAAGGTTTATGGCAGGAAGCTCAGCCTTCTGAGTTGCAACAGGCATTCAATCTAGATGCACCATCAAGTTCATTCATCCCCCATATTGGGTAAGTACCCACCGTCATACCGGATCTGTGCCCCACGAACTATCTCCCCCTCCAATTGGATGAGATGCACATACCTCGACGGCATGGAACATCATGTAACCATTGTTCCCGCTACCATGCGGCGAGGCCTCGCGTGGGTCATGGGTCGTTCGGAGGTGTCATGATCAGGGCACGGAGCAGTACGAGGTCGTTGCGCGGGTTTCTTGCGAGGCGGGGGCTGGACTGGAGACGCAAGCAGGGGGCGGGCTCTTAAAGGGTTTCAGCGCGTGCTTCAGGCGCATACCGTCGAGCTGCTTTCAATCGACCTCGCGCTGTCACCGACAGGCAGATTGGAGCCCATTGATGATCGGCACATGGAGGCCAGAGCCGGAGCGGCTTAGTGGAGCCCTTACGCTTTGACGGACGCCTCGACCTTGGGCGGTCCATCGTGACGCTGCTGCCATTTTGTTCGGCAGGAAGTAGGCGGTGGCATGCAGGAGCAGCTAGATGTACGAGTACCGCCAGGCCCTGATGCGCATGCACCAAGGCGATTCCGAGCGCGAGATCGCGCGTTCGAAACTTATGGGACGCCGCAAGGCGGCCCGATTCGTCGAGTTGGCGCGCGCCCAGGGTTGGCTCGGTCCTTAGCGTCCCTTGCCCGAGGACGCCGAGAGCGCCGCTGCGTTCGGGCAGGGCGTCTCCGGCGTGGTGATCCACACCACGCTCAAGCGTGAGCATGGTTACCGGTCACTACTCCGCGTGCGCCAGCTGATCGCGCAGATCGGCCGCGAGCAGCCCTCCGAGGCCACGGTGCGGCTCACCTTCGCGCAGTGGCGAGGCCTCACAGGTGGACTTCGCCGCTGGCCCCAGCTCGTCGATCGGGCGACCGGGGAACTGCGCCGTACCTGGGCGTTCGTGATGACGCTCCTTTTCTCGCTTCGCCAGTACGTGGCGTTCGTCTGGGACCAGAGCGTGCGTACCTGGCTGGGCTGCCATCGCCGCGCCTTCGAGTGGTTCGGCGCAGTGCCCGTGCGGCTCATCATCTACAACGCCAAGTGCGCGATCACCCGGGCGTGCATGCACGACCCGCAGGTGCAGTTCGCCTACACCGAGTATGCCGACGGCTATGGCATCCGGATCGACGCCTGCGCGCCGCGCGACCCGCACAAGAAGGGCATCGCCGATGCAGGCGACGCGCCGCTCGATTACACGCGCAGCTATCACCGGATCGATTCACGGCTGGCGCGCGTGTTGCACATGGTGGTCGGGCTCTGGGCGCATTGTCACGAGGTTTTCGACGACGCGTTTGTCGCCAACGCCCCGTTCTTTCGGGAGTTCCTTTTGCCCTATGGCGGGCGCTGGAGCAGTTGCATCAAGCTGAAGGAAGAGAGCTGCGTGGCGGTGTTTTTTGCGGTGACGCGGCGGCCGGATCGTGGGCCTTTCGATGGCGACGATCTCCTTCTGTGTGAGAGGCTGTCTTCAAACCTCTCAGAGGCCTTCCGCCTGAACTGGCAGCGACGGCTGTCGGACGACGATGCGGGCCTCATGTCGGCAGTGCTTCATCAGATTGGCGTGCCGGTGTTCCTGCTCGACGCTGACTGCCGTATACGCTTCTCGAACCGCGACGCGCGTTCCGTGATGTCGGCCCGCGGTGCGCTGTACGAACTGGATAGCCGCCTTGCGCTGCTGCTCGCCGACAACGACCAGGCGTTTCGCGCGCTTGCGAAGTTGTTCCATGGCAAGGCGGGCGATGACCGCTTTCCGGCAAGTGGATATCGTCGCTGGCGGCGAGCGGGCGCGAAGGCGTGTGGCCGGCATGATGATCAGTTTGCTTTTGCCCGAGTGCACGATAGGCGCATTTGGCGGAAGTCCGGCCTTGCTGGCGGTCGCGTACGAACAGCGCGGGATATCGGAGCCCGATCCGGCGGTCGTTGCGAGCGCTTTTGGCTTGACGCGGACGGAAGCGCGCATCGCCATCCCGTTCGCGCTGGGTTTGTCGGTGGAACAGATCGCGTAGCGCCGCTGCAAGGCAGTGAGTACGGTATGCAGCCAGGTTAAGTCCATGCTCGCCAAATTGGGTTGCACTCGACAGAGCGGGGTATCGGGACGAAGACTGAGGCTTCCCCATGCGACTTCAGCTTTTACGCCAAGCATGCAGCCGTGCCGCTTTGCGGCGTCGGCTGCATGCCTGCGGCAACCACACTATGGTACTAGGAATAAATCTGCTCTTGAGAACCATCAAACTTGGTGAATTGGAAGGCCAAAACGCCGGGTGAGAGTTCTGCGTAGCTGCGCGCATAGGCTTTAAGCAGCTCGATGGCCACCTGCTCTCCGAGTTGAAGCGAATAAGTTCCGTCGGATCGCCAATGGACGCCAGCTATATTGCGCCCAAGAGCGATATTCGACGCGAGCTTATTCAATTCACCTTCGATCGTCAGCGAGCACCCGGCATAGGCCGTGACTGTCTCGCGACCGGTCTTGTCCACCGTGATGTTTATCGGGTTGGGAAGTTCACCACTCACATCGAACAGCGCTTTCAAAATAGTTACACACGCGCCGGCCACGGTGGCGTGTCCCGCGCCGTAGGCGGGGTGCATAGGCGAACCTTCTGGAAACGCCATAGGCAGCAAGGCCGAGCCATAGCGCAACAGGTTTCCTTGCACAGCGATCGAGTTCATCAGGCTTGCGGGTAGATTGAAAGTGCCCGGCATACGGCGCTCCACATCGATACGTCCAGCGTAAACCTCGGGGCGCATACGCAGGTGGACAAACCATTTCTGGAACCATACGGCCTTGAGTGCAAGTGCCGCTACTTCGCACATCATGCCGATGTGACCCGGGGCACCGAGAGTTCCAAATCCCTCCTGCTTCAGCCCATCTGGGGCGTAAGGGCTCACCGTGGACGGTTTGGAACCAATGCCCCCCCCCACTGAGGAGGCGGCTCCGGTGCTCGCAAGAAGGATGAGGCACGCATTGAAGTAGCCTTGGAACAGCACATCGATGTGTACCCATTGCGACAGATCGCGGCCATTACGCAAATAGTGCAATTCATCGTCGAAATGACTAGGCACGAAATCGCGCTTCCCTCCGTTCTGGACGGCGAGCCATTCGTTCCAGACGGTCATGAAGTCCTGACCAGCTCGAAGAGTCTTATTGCGCTGGTGGAACCCCTGCACGCCGAAGGGCACCGGATGTATCAAGAACTGCGATATGTACGGGCCAACGCGATCGCCAGGTGTCAATCC
The DNA here is from genome assembly GCF_024580155.1 of Methyloversatilis sp. XJ19-13. Lineage (NCBI taxonomy): Bacteria > Pseudomonadati > Pseudomonadota > Betaproteobacteria > Nitrosomonadales > Sterolibacteriaceae > Methyloversatilis > Methyloversatilis sp. XJ19-13. Next base: position 12,180 of record NZ_JANINH010000020.1, read on the forward strand.
GCGAAACAGCAGTTCTGGAGTAATGTGTCCTGCTGCAGTCGGTGCCAGTTCTTCACTTCGTTGAGCAGGGGTCAGGTCTGGACGTTGGGTGACGTCCACGCGCTCGGCGACCGCAGCATTCCTTAGCTGGGTGAGCTCGAGCGCCGCTTGCTGTGCGATTGGACTTGACGTGTATTCATTGAAGGATACGTCGCGAAGTGCCGCCATCCAGTAGTTTTCGGCCATCTCAAACGTCAGCTCGTCGCTGCCGAATTTTGGCGCGGCCGGCATGGCGAACTGCTGCGGATCTCCGCCGACCACTGCAAATGCTCGACCCGCTGCCGGATTGACCCACTTGCGGGTATCGGCGCCGCAACCGCGATGTGTGTCGCTGATGTTCTCGATGGCAGCGAACACCGCCAGACGATCACTGGAGAGAGCATTCGCGAATGCCGTAAAAGCGGCCGGATCGACCAACCCTGTCTTAGCATCGTGCTTCAAGCCCTTACTGAAGCTTCCCCGTTTGTCATTCTGCGCGAAATCTCCGTTGTCCGGTTGATACGGTCGAACAGTTGATACCACCTGAGATGACACCGAGTGCCTATGTTTCTCCGCGTTTTCCCTTTCGTTGCCTGCTCCAAGAAAGCGATTCGGATCGACTGCAAAGACTGCCATAGCTATTCTCCTGGCTCATGTTGAGGATTGATTTCCCATTCACGTCAAACTATCCGTCCGATACGTCTGGGGAAGTCGCTTGCCGACTCTTAGTGGGAAAAAATGGGGTCAGACCCCGCTCTTTCCCGTCGTCGTTCGGGGTCGTTTTCGTCATGGTTGCGCCATCGGACTAGCTGAGGACTTGACCGTGGGTAGTAAGCAAATCAATTGGTGCCTTTAGGCAGCGCCTTGCGCATGAATGCTTCGATGAAGTCGGCGCCGGCATAGCCCGCACCGATCAGCGTCGTTATGACTTCGGCCGGGACACTCTCATCGCCGGGAGGACTCAATCCTATTGCTGCCAATGCGCCGGCGGCAGCGCCGATCAGAAGGCTGACGACGAACTGCTGCGGAACGAACGCAACACGCATCTTTTCGATGCTGCCGGCTTCTTCGCCGAGTTTTTTCATTCCGGCAATCACGCGCACCGCCTGCCCTATGGCGCCACAAATCAATCCCAGACCCAGCAGATTCATCCACTCATTTATGTTCATCATGACCTTTGCCTGAGCGCGTAGCGCGTCGCCTGCGTGATTTGACTGCCAGCCAAGAACTGCCGTCCCTAAGTAAATGTGATTCCCTGCAGCGCGCAGCAGACGGCTGGGGAAGAACACTCATCGTCATGTTAGGGATCAAACGACACGCCTTAATCCTCCAAATTGGGTAATCCACTGGATATCGGATTGACCCCGCCTCGCAACCCGTCGTCTCCCACATCCGGATGAGACGCGCATACCGCGACTGCATGTAACATCATGTAAGCATCGTCTCCGCCACCACGCGGCGTGGCCTTGCGTGGGTGATGCGTCGTTCGGAGGTGTCATGGAACAGGGCTCGGAGCTGGACGAGGTCGTTGCGCAGCTTTATGAGGCAGGCGCCGGCTTGGCCGGCGTGAGCTGGGCGCAGGCGCTGGCGGGAGTGCAGTGCTTACTCAAAGCGCATGCGGTGGTGCTGCTGGCCATGGACGTTTCGCGGCGCGCGATGCTGTTTCATGCCGAGGCGAGCGATGCGCCGCCGGAGGCGTTGCTCGATTACACACGCAGCTATCACCTGATCGATCCGCGGTTGGCGCGTTTGCTGCCTATGGCAGCTGGGCGATGGGCGCATTGTCATGAGGTGTTCGACGACGCGTTCGTCGCAGCCGACCCCTTCTACCAGGAGTTCCTGCTGCCCTATGGCGGGCGCTGGAGTAGCGGCATCAAGCTGATGCAAGACGGGGATGTGGCGGTGATCTTCGCGGTGACACGGCGGCTGGATCAGGGGCCGCTGGTGGGCGACGCGTTCGTGCTGTGCGAGCGGCTTGCCTGGCATGTCACCAAGGCGTATCGCCTCAATCAACAGCGCGTGCCGCCGGACGATGGCCCCGGCGTGGTGTCGGCAGCGCTGCATCAGCTCAGCGTGCCGGTGTTCCTGCTCGATGGCGGATGCCAGATCAGATTTTCGAACCGCAGTGCGGGCTCGCTTTTGTCTTGCGGTGGCGCGCTGTACGCGCTGGACGGCCGTCTGGCCTTGCGGCATGCGGACAACGACCGGGCCTTACGCGCGGTGGCGAAGTCGCTGTACGGCAAGGCGGGTGACGATCGCTTTCCGGCCAGTGCCTATCTGCCGCTGGCGGTGAGCGGCCACGAAGGTGTGGCGCAGCCCGAGCGGAGCCGCGTGCTCGGCATGATGCTCAGTTCGCTGCTGCCCGAGCGCACGATAGGCGCGTTCGGTTTCAAGCCTTCCTTGCTCGCGGTGGCGCATGTGCTGCAGGGCGCGTCGACGCCCGATCCGGCGGTCGTGGCGAGCGCCTTCGGGCTTACGCGGGCGGAGGCGCGGATCGCCATCGCGATTACGCTGGGCCTTTCGGTGGAACAGATCGCTGAACAGCGCTGCAAGGCGGTGAGCACGGTGCGCAGCCAGGTGAAGTCCATGCTCGCGAAAATGGGCTGCACTCGTCAGAGCGAGGTGGTGAGCCGTGTGCTTTCATTGCCCTTGATGTTCCTCGGCATGCGGTGCGACGGCGAGACGGCACACCGCCCGCGCCGGCCGACCAACGAGGCCGCAGCGCACGCACGTGCGGTTGCGCTCGGCCCGAACCCGGGCGCGCGGCGTATGCGCACCGCACCCCGCGGAGGCGCCTGAGCAGAGCAGGGCTTGCGTTCGGCATCGGTAATTGAGCTCGGACCATAGTGGCGGCACCAAGCAGGCCAGCCACCGGCTGCGCCGGCGTCGATGTATGCGCGGTGATGCGAGCGGGTGCGAGGTGATGGGGCGTCGGGAGGTGTCATGGAGCAGGGAGCGGAACTGCATGCGGTCATCGAGCAGCTTTATCGCGCTGCGACGGGCAGCGCCGAGGCGACCTGGGCGCGCGCGCTTTCAGACGTGATGCGCGTGGTGCGGGGCCATACGGTTGCGCTCTGCGAGATCGAGGTGTCGCGGCGAGAGCTTCGGTTCCATGTCGAAGTTGGCGTCGTGCCGCCCGGAGCGCGGCGTGCGTTCAATAGACGAGTCCGCCAGGGTGATCCGCTGCTGAAGCGTCTGCACGAAACGAGCCCGGGATGCTGGGTTCACTGTCCTGAACGGGTCGTCGATGCAGTCGTTCGTAGCGAGCCCCTCTACAAGGCATCTCTGCCGCCCGATGAAGGACGCTGGGTCAGTGGCATCAAGCTGATCGCGAGCGGTGACACCGCCGTCAGTCTGTTGGTCACACGGCGCGCAGAACTGGGGCCGCTGGCAGGAGATGACGTCCTGGCCTGCGACCTTCTTTCCTTTCACATCGCAAAGGCCTACGCGTTTGCGCAGTTGCACGCGCGGCTCGGACGCCAGCATGCGGCTGCTGAACTCGTGATGCAGCACCGCGGTTCGCCGATCGTTTTGCTGGATGGCGAGTGCAGGGTGCTCTTTGCAAACCAGCCTGCCCGCTCGCTGATGTCGTCTGGTTCAGCGTTATCAGAGCGTGAAGGTCGCGTTGCGCTCGCACACCCAGAGGACGACCGGGCCTTGCGAGCACTGGCCGACAAGCTTTATCGCGAGGCGGACGCTGCGCGATTGTCGGCCGGACCCCATCCCAAGTTCGCGGCCAGCGAACATGTCGGTATTGCGCGTCCGGCAGGGTTGCGTGTCGCGGGCATGATGCTGATGCTGCCGCAGGATAAAGAGACGTCGGCTTTCATTTCGTGTCCGGTGCTGCTGGCGGTGGCGCATGAACTGAAAGGCGATCTTCAGACAAACTCGAGCATCCTGGCCAGCGCTTTCGACCTGACGAGAGCGGAAGCGAAGGTGGCCATGTGCATTGCACAGGGCATGCCGGTGGCGCTGATCGCCGAGCTGCATGGCTTGGCACTCAGCACGATACGGCGCCTGGTGCAGTCCGTGATGGCAAAGACGAACGGCATCCGGCTGGTCGAGATGATCAACCGTATGCGATCCATCCCGTTCATGTTTTCGGTCTGCGGTGGGATGACGAGGACGGTACGGCAACAGCGGCGTTTTCGCCGCGTCGTCCTGCTCCACCCTCGCCGCACGCGTCCGGAATGTTCGCACCGGATGACTTCGCCTGAAGCCTGGAGGTGACCCGTCACCTTGATGGCTGCCGGATCGCCGGGGTCAATCGGGTTGTGCCGCGCAGGCTTGCGCGCTTGAGCGGCGTGCGCCTGCCCCGAGTGCTCAACGACCGCGCCGCCAGACACTCCCCGCCAGCGCCGCGGCCAGCCCGACCAACGCCCACGCCGGCAGTGGCACATCGCCGTCGTTCGGAGTGCTGGCGGTCGCAGCGGTGACCGCGAAGCTCGCGCTGACGGGTGTGGCGGCGAGCCAGCTGTCGTTGCCGGGCTGGCTGGCCTGCACGGTGCAGGTGCCGGTGGCGAGCAGGCTGGCGAGATTGCCGACGGTGCTGCACACGGTCGGTGTCAGGCTCAGATAGCTCACTGCGAGACCTGAACTCGCACTGGCGGCGAGGGCGACCGGGCCGGCATCGAGCGCGGTGGCGGCGGGGGACGGGAAGGTGATGGTCTGCAAGCCGCGCGCCGGTTTGATGGTGAAGCCCAGGGTGACCGAAGGGGCGGCGAACCAGTCGCCGTTGCCGGCCTGACTGGCAACGATGCTGCAGGTGCCGGCGGCGATCAGTGTGGCGGTGCTTCCGCTCACGCTGCAGGTAGCCGGTGTGATCGACGCGTAAGTCACTGTGAGGCCGGAACTGGCGAGCGCTTCCAGCGCGACACTGCCCTGGTCCAGCCACACATCGCCCGGCGACGGGAACACGATGGTCTGTTCAGCGCGTTCGTCGAAAGCGAGGTTGAGCACGATGCTGCCGGTGGCGCCTTCGAAGCCATCGACCGCGATGCGGTAGGTCGTGCCGGCTGCGACGACGAACTCCAGCTTGCTCTGCGATCCGTCGCCGCTGTCGTCGTCGCTCGCCTGCAGCGTGAGCGAGGCGAGCACGCTGCCGGTATAGACCGCGAGCATGGTGTCGAAACTGCTGCCGTTCGTGTCCAGCGTGAGCACGCCGGATGCCGGCGCGGTCCAGGTCCACCACAGCGAGCGCGTGGCGGCGGTGCCATCGTGCGCCGGCTCGCCCGGTTCGCTGCTGGCCAGGGTGTTGCTGCCGCTGTCGCTGTCGGCCGTGCCGCTCAGTGCGCGGGCGGCGGCGAAGGCGTCATTGCTTTCGGTGCCGACGCCGGCCACCGCGGCGCCCACCGCCAGACGCGGGCGCTGCAGGCCGTTGCGCGCATCGGTGATCATGGTTCCGCCCAGCGTGAGCCGGCTTTCGAGCTGGGCCGGCGTGTCGAGCGGGAAGCGCTGTTTCAGCACGGCCACCGCGCCCGCCACCATGGGCGCGGCGAAAGACGTGCCGTCCAGCGTGTTGCCGCCTATGTTGAGCACCGATCCCGGCGCGAACAGGTCAAGCGGCTCGCCGCTGTTGGAATAGCAGGTCACCTTGTCCGCCGCGGTCGTGCTGTCGGTGCAGCTGCCGAAGGCGCGCTGGCCGACGTTGGCGTCGTAGGTAGCGCCGACCGCTACGGCGTTGGCGACGCAGGCTGGTTCGGCGACACCGCCCGTGTAGCTGTCGTTGCCGGCGGCGATCACGACGACCAACCCTGCATTGCGTGCCCGGCGCACGGCGGCGACGTAGGGCGTCAGCGTGCAGGCGCTGGCGTTTTGCTGGGTGTCGCCCAGGCTCAGGTTCAGCGCAGCGATGTTGTAGGTGGCGCGCTGCGAGATGGCCCAGTCCATGCCCTCGATCACGTCGGAATCGAAGGCGCCTTCGGGCTCGAACACGTCGATGGCAACGATGGATGCTTGGGGCGCAACAGCCAGCGCCGTCATCGCGACCTTGCTGCCGTGGCCATCGGCATCACGCGCATTGTCTTCGACAGCCGCTTCGTATGCCGCGACCACCCTGCACGTGCCGGCGGGCACGCCAACCGCCGTGCAGGCGCCGAACGGCGCCAGTGTGTAATCGACACCGGTATCGAGCACCGCCACCGCCGTGCCCGCGCCCTGATATCCCGCACTGACTGCCGCCGGCTGGCCGATCAGCGGCAGCGCCTGCGCGCCGATTGCCTTGCGCTGCTTGTCGGCATAAATGGCGGCGACCCGGTCGTCGTTCCGCAGTGCGCGCAGCGCATCTGCATGCTTCAGCGTGAGTGCCAGCAGGGGCATCGTGCTATAGCGGCGGTGCACGCTGACACGGTCGACCGGCAGCGCGGCGATCACAGCCGCCTTCATCGTGTCGCGCCGCCGCTGCACCGTGCTCGACATCCGCACGCTGTCGTCGTCGATCAACTCGACGATCACCCGCGGCGCCTCGCCGCGTTCAAGCGCCGCGGCCACGTCGGCGTCGACATGGCGCGGGGCGGCGTGGGCGGCCGGATGCGCCACCATCAATGCGGCCAGTGCGCCGCGCAGCAGAAGGAATGGACGTCGGTGCGGCATGTGCGTCTGCAAGGCGGGTCCTGAGGCTGTGACTTTGCCGCAGCTTCGTTCCAGCCGCATGTCAGTGTGATGTCAGCGGACGCCATCTCTCGGCGACAGCGTGGCTGACAGCGGTGACGGCTGCTGCTGCAGCGGCGCCGAGCAGAAAGCGCCCACCGGATTTCAGGAAGGCTGACCAGGCCAGAATCGGCGAACTGCCGCCCGGGTCGTGCGCGTCGCGATGCAGGCTCCACAGCTCGGCGTCGAGCACGAAGGGTGCGTCGAGCGCGAGCAGCAGAGCCAGGGCGGGCAGGGCGCACAGCGCGCGCAGCGGCCATTCGGCGGCGTGCTGTGCCGGCCAGGCAGCGAGCAGGGCAAGGAACAGTGTGGGCGCCAGCCAGAAGGTCGCCAGTGGCGTGGTGATGACGGCACGGGCGCGCGGGTCGGCGTAGGTCACATGGGTGCCGGTCAGGATCAGCTGACGGATGCCGGCTTCGAGGCGGATCACCGTGTCGGCGCCGGTTTTCGTGATGTCGAGAGACAGCACGTTGTGATGACGATCGATCAGGTCCATCGTCAGCGCGATCGAGGGCAGCAGACGCTGCATCAGTGCCTCGCCCTGCCACAGCACAAGCGCGCCGATGAGGCACAGCGCTGCGACGAAGCGCAGCGCGAGACGGCCCGGATTCATCGGTAGCCGATGTCCGGTTCAGGTTCGGCAACGGGCGCGCGGTGCATGATCCACTGGAAATACAGCGCCAGCAGCGCCACCAGCACGATGGGCCCGATGTAGTTGTGCAGCCAGTCGAACCAGTGCGGATCACTTCGCCAGGCGAAGAACAGCGCCGTGATGCGTGTGACGTTGAGCAGCCACACGAGCAGCAGTCCGGCCAGCCAGCCACCCAGTCGCCAGCGCCAGGCGAGCGGCGCCACGGCGAAGGCGGCAGTCATCAGCCACAGCAATTCTGCACCGTCGCAACCCTGCAGCACATTGATGCCGCCACCCGGTGCCTGCACGCGCGGTCCGGCGGCCGCGGCGCCGCTCTCCGGCTGGACGGCGGCGATCAGCACGACGGCGGCGCGCACATTGAGATCCTCGACCCAGAGCCGGAACAGCGCGCTGTCCTGCTGCACCGACCAGCCCCACTGCAGCGCGGCGAAAATCAGCGCAAACAGGCCGACCCGCCAGAACGCCATGGTGCCGACCGAGTCATCCGCGGGCTTGCCTTCCGTCACGGTTTCGAAGTTTCCGATTCACGTTTGCGCAGTCGTGGCCTGACCGCAGCGCCAAGCAGTGAAGCAGCCAGTGCGCCCAGGGCCCAGGCGGGAAGAGGCACATCACCCGACTCGGCGACCGGCGGATCGTATTCGAGGGTCAGCAGCGGCACATTCACCCCGCCTTCCCGACTGACCATGCGCTTGGCGGAGCGCGTCGTCGCTTCGGAACCGTGGATCAACCAGCCGTGGTTCGACGCAGGATCATTCACCCATCCCTGAATGTCGGCCAGCATTTCCGGCGTGCCTGCCCAGACGAAGGCGCCGGTCGAAACCATCGGGATCGATGCGCTTTCCACCGCAAAGTCGCCACCCGGGGTGCTCCAGCTACGGGGCGGGGCAGCCGCATGGTAGCGCTGCGTCCAGGTGACGTCGCCCGGTACGGCAACCTCGCCGCCGCCGTTGCCGCCGCCGCCTGAACCCGAAGCGCCCTCACCCCACGAGGCGAGCACCCGGTGCAGGCTCGCAACACTGTCGGCGGGCGCGCCATTTGCGATGCGGTCGATCACCACACGCAGTGAAGCAGACCGGACGGTCGATCCGGGAGGAACTTCGGAGAGGTCGAAGCGCACCAGGGCACGTCTTGAAAAACCGGCCGCCGTGGCGCCGATGAACAGATGGGAACCGGAACCGTTGGCCAGACCCGGCTCGTCGCCGAACAGGGTCGCATCGGCCGCTGGCGCGCGCTGCATTTCGACACCTTGCGCCGCACCGGCAATAGCAATCAGCACGAGTGAAAGACACCACGGCCGCACATGGGGAACCGCCTCAAATCCCGACATGGCACTCATGCGACGGCTCCGGAAAGGTATGCGACGGAGTCTAGGTACGAAACGTGATGATTTCGTGATGCGTGGGTGCGCCTGTGCCGCGCGGCGCACGAGGTCAAGGAGCGCTGCGCCGTGCGGTCGGTCAGAATGCCTTCAGCTTTTCCATCAACTGCGCAAAGTTGATCGGCTTTGCGAGAAAGTCGTCCATGCCGGCGTCCAGGCAATGGCGCCGGTCGGTTTCGAAGGCATTTGCGGTGAGTGCGATGATCTGCGGCTGATGCCCCGGGCAGCTGCGGATCGCGTGCGTCGCTTCGAGGCCGTCCATCACCGGCATGCTCATGTCCATCAGGATCACATCGTAGCCACGTTCCGACCACAGTCTGAGCGCTTCGGCGCCGTCGTTCGCGAGATCGGGTTCGACACCGAGACGCTGCAACATCCGCTGCACCAGCAGGCGGTTGACGAGATTGTCGTCGGCCACCAGCACACGCAGATCGGCCGGCAGGCGTGGCGCTGCGTCAACCGTCACGGCTGACGGGGGGCTGCTGGCGCCGGCTTCGGTGAGTGGCAGAACGAAGCTGAAGGTACTGCCCGCGCTGGGCATGCTGTCGACGACGATCAGGCCGCCCATGGCCTGCACCAGCCGCTGGCTGATCGCCAGCCCGAGGCCGGTGCCGCCGAAATGGCGGGTGGTGGAGGTGTCGACCTGGGAGAACGGGCGGAACAGCCGGGCGCGCTTGTCGTCAGCGATGCCGATACCGGTGTCGATGACGGCCCATTCGACGCCCGGTGTGCCGTCCGCCATCGGTGCGGGCCGCACGCGCAGCACGACCGATCCGGCGGCAGTGAACTTGATGGCGTTGCCGACCAGATTGACCAGCACCTGACGCAGCCGGCCCGCGTCGATCATGGCGTGGGTGTCCGGTGCGACCGCCGAGTCGAGTTCAAGTGACAGCGACTTCGCCCGCGCCTGCGGCCGGGTGATCGACAGCACGCTGTCGTGCAGGTCGGACAGCGTGCTGGCGTGGATGTCCAGCTCCAGGCGGCCCGCCTCGATCTTGCTGAAATCGAGGATGTCGCTGATCAGGCCGAGCAGCGAATCACCGCACTCGAGAAGGGTGTCGACGTACTGTGTCTGTTCCGCATCCAGGTCGGACGCCGCCAGCAACTGGGCCATGCCGATCACGCCATTCATCGGCGTGCGGATTTCGTGGCTCATCGTGGCGAGGAAATCGGACTTCGCGCGGTCGGCCTGTTCAGCCAGCGCCAGCGCTTCGGACAGCCTGGCAGTCCGTTCGATGACCTGCGATTCAAGAGAGGCGGCGAGGGCGCGCAGCGCCTCGTTGCTGTCGAACAGCTCGCGCGCCTTGTCGTCGAGCAGTTTTTCTGCCGCGTGCCGGGCCGCGCGTTCGCGCGCCAGTCTGCGCTCGTACAGCGCGATCTGCCTGTCGTCCGGCGCCGCGTTGCCCGGGTCGCTCATGCCGTGCCGCGGGTGAGCGTGAAGCGGATGACGCTGCCGGGCGCATCCGAAATGTCTTCGCGGCGGATGCCGATGTTCTCGTTGAAGTGCGCGATGCAGGCGGTGATCAAGCCTTCCGCGAGGTCGCCGAAGTGGCGGTCCGAGCGGTAGGTCATTTCCAGCGTGTTGATGCCGTCGCCGCCGATGTCGAAACGCGGCGGCCGTGCGTCCGGGTAGAGTTTGCGCACTTCGGGGTGGATGATGGATTCGATGCTCGACAGCATGTGGAAGGAGTCATTCATGCCCTCGAACAGGTGGCCGTAGCCCTTGTGGAAGCGGCCAAACAGGTATTCGCCGAAGGTGCGCACCAGTTCCGGAACCGTCTTGCCAGTGCGTGCCGACAGTTCGACCACCATCTTCACCAGTTCATGATGGTCGTATTGACCCACTGCGGTGTAGGCGCCGCCATTCGGCGGCGCAGCCGCCTCGATGACTTCGTCCATCAATTCGGGCGAGTAACGTGCCTCGACCATGTCGATGAATTCCGTGAATACCATGCCCTTCATGCCCAACCTCCCCACTTACTGCTGACGATGCCCGGTTAACGGCGCTGTCAGTGAGGCCTGAAGCCTTTATACTTCGCGGCCTTAGCGAGGAGAAAGCACCATGAAAAAAATCGAAGCCGTCATCAAGCCATTCAAGCTCGACGAAGTCCGCGAAGGCTTGTCCGAAGTGGGTGTGACCGGTCTGACGGTGACCGAGGTGAAGGGTTTCGGCCGGCAGAAGGGCCATACCGAGCTGTACCGGGGCGCCGAGTACGTCGTGGATTTCCTTCCCAAGATCAAGATTGAAGTCATCGTGGCGGACGAGACGGTCGACCGCGCAGTCGAGGCCATCATCAAGGCCGCCCGCACCGGCAAGATCGGTGACGGCAAGATTTTCGTCATGTCGGTCGAGCAGGTCATCCGCATCCGTACCGGCGAGTCGGGCGAAGAAGCCATCTGACGGCCCGCCCGGTTTCCGGGGCACCCCCGAACTACTGGCCGGACATGGGTTTGAGCAGCACCATCAGGGCCCCCGCGCCGCCTTCGTGCGGTCGGGCCTGACAAAAGGCCAGCACCTCCTGGCGGTGCATCAGCCAGCCCAGCACCAATCCTTTCAGTACCGGCTCACGCCCGGGCGAACCCAGTCCCTTGCCGTGAATGACCCGCACACAGCGCAGGCCGCGCCGGTGCGCGTCGTGCATGAAACCGACCACCAGATCGTGCGCGGCATCTCGCGTGGCGCCGTGCAGGTCGATCTGCCCCTGCGACACCCAGCGGCCGCGTCGCAGGTCGCGCAGCACCTGCTTGCCCAGGCCGGCGCGCAGGAATGACGGCTCTTCGCCACCTTCCAGACGCAGATCCGTCGACAGCGGCCCGCGGATCGATTCGGCCAGCACAGACCGGTCGTCCGCTTCACGCTGCACCGGCCAGGCGCGCGGCGGCGGAGTTTCGAGCAGGATGCGGTCGGTGTACAGACGATGCACACCTTCCACCGCCTGCCTGAACAACGCGATGTCTTCAGCGTCGGGCAGCGCCGGCGCCGGGTGGCGCCGCCTCTTGTTCGAAGACATCGCGCTTCATGTCCAACCGGAATCAGGCCAGACCAAGACTGTCGAGGTAGCGCTCGGCATCGAGCGCAGCCATGCAGCCGGTGCCGGCACTGGTGACCGCCTGACGGTAGATGTGGTCCTGCACGTCGCCGGCCGCGAATACGCCGGGGATGCTGGTTGCCGTGAAATCGCCCTTGCGCCCGGCCCTGGTGACGATGTAGCCGCCTTCCATGTCGAGCTGGCCCTCGAACAGCGAGGTGTTCGGCTGGTGGCCGATCGCGATGAACACACCGGACAGCTGGACGTCTTCGGTCGTGCCGTCGAGCGTAGATTTGACGCGCATGCCGGTCACGCCGGTCTTGTCGCCCAGCACCTCGTCCAGTGTGCTGTGCCAGCGGATCGTCACCTTGCCCTGCGTCTGCTTGTCGAACAGCTTGTCCTGCAGGATTTTCTCGGACTTGAACTTGTCGCGACGGTGCACCACGGTCACGTGGCGTGCGATGTTGGACAGGTACAGCGCCTCTTCGACCGCGGTGTTGCCGCCGCCGATGACCGCGACATCCTGGTTGCGGTAGAAGAAGCCGTCGCAGGTCGCGCAGGCCGACACGCCCTTGCCGGCGAATTTCTCTTCCGACGGCAGGCCGAGGTATTTGGCGCTGGCGCCGGTCGCGATGATCAGCGCGTCGCAGGTGTATTCACCGTTGTCGCCGACCAGCCGGATCGGCTTTTCGGTCAGGTGGGCGGTGTGGATGTGATCGAACAGCAGTTCGGTTTCGAAGCGCTCGGCGTGGCGCTGGAAACGCGCCATCAGGTCCGGGCCCTGCACGCCTTCGGCATCGGCCGGCCAGTTGTCGACATCGGTCGTGGTCATCAGCTGGCCGCCCTGGGCCATGCCGGTGATCAGCACGGGTTTGAGATTGGCGCGCGCGGCATAGACCGCAGCGGTGTAGCCGGCGGGGCCGGAGCCCAGAATGAGAAGACGCGAGTGCCGTGAAGCCATGACTTGATTCCGGTGAGGTGGAAGAACGAAGAAGCTCGAGAACAGACCGCGCCCGGTAAACGCGGACGCCCGAAACGCCCGGGCGCTCCGGAATTGACGAGGCACCGAAGGGACGGATTATAGCGATCGCGCCTGCGCACCATCGCTCTCAAGTTCTTGTGTCATCCGCCCGATAAACAAGACAGATATTGGGGCAATTTGTTTCCGGTGTGGAAAAGTCCCTATAATCAGGGCCGCATCAGTGTTTGTGGCTCAACCCCATCTCCGGCGACGACGCTGTGGCCCGGAGATTGACCACAGGCGCGACGATCCATTCAAAGCGGCGCAGCCTGTTCCCGTCAGGCATGCTCGCATCAGGAGGTCTTGAGATGGTAACGGCTCACCCCGTTTCAGTTACGGCTTTGCGTACGTTTTCGATGTTCAGCGGGCTGCCCGACAGTTCGCTCGACCCGGTCGCCAAGGTATCCAACATGCGGCGCGTGCCGCGCGGCTCCATCGTGGTCCGCGCCGGCGACAAGACTGACTTCGTATACCTCATCCTGTCCGGCAGCCTGAAAGTGCTGGTAAGCGACGAGGAGGGCCGCGAGGTCATCCTGTCGATGCTCGGCCCGGGCGAGCTGTTCGGCGAGATGGGCGTGCTGGACGACAACCCGCGATCGGCCACCGTGGTATCGGTGGTGCCAAGCGACCTGATCGTCATTGCAAAGAGCGACTTCAAGCGTGTGCTGCAGGAGAACTTCGACGTGTCGATGTTCATCATGCGCAACCTCGTGGCGCGCCTGCGCACCGCCGACCGCAAGATCGAAAGCCTCGCGCTGATGGACGTCTATGGTCGCGTGGCCCGCCTGCTGCTCGAAATGGCCGACGAGGTGGACGGCCAGAAGGTCGTGAACCGGAAGATTTCCAAGCAGGACATTGCCAAGATGATCGGTGCGTCGCGTGAAATGGTGTCGCGCGTCATGAAGGACCTGCACCTGCAGGGCCTGATCGAGGAAGCCAACGGCAAGATTCACCTGCGCGAACGCCTCGAAACGGTTTGACGCTTCCAGGTCGCCGCTTTCCGACACGGGCCGCTGATGCGGCCCGCGTCTTATAATCGGGCCTGTTTTCACCCCGGCCCCGCGCCATCTCCCCTGTGGCGAAAGACGCTCAGCAACTTCCCCTTCCCGAACGCATCGCTGCCGTGCTGCACGAGGCCCGCTGGCTCGTCCTTGCCGCGCTGGCACTTTATCTCGTCATGGCGCTGGGCGGTTACGACCGCGCCGATCCGGGCTGGTCACACGCCGCCGCGTCCGAAGGGCTGTCCAACCCGGCCGGTCGTTTCGGTGCCTGGCTGGCCGATCTGGCGCTGTTCCTGTTCGGGCTGTCGGCCTGGTGGTGGGTGGCCCTGCTGATCGGCGGCTGCGTCTGGCTGTCGCGCGCGAGCGATCGCCGGATCGATCGCCGCCCGCTCTACGTCGCGCTCGGTGGTTTCCTGCTGGTGCTGCTGTCGAGCAGCGCGCTCGAAGCGGTGCGCTTCCACAGCCTGTCGGCCGATCTGCCGGTCGGGCCGGGGGGCATGCTGGGCAACGAACTCGGGCAACTGCTGAGCAGCGGATTCGGCTTCACCGGCAGCACGCTGCTGCTGCTGGTGTCGCTAGGCGTCGGTCTGAGCGGCATGACCGGCGTCACCTGGCTCGGTGCGGCTGAAGCGGTCGGCAGGGCGCTGGAACTGGTGTGGTTCGGCAGCGTGCGCGCCTTCACCACCTGGCGCGACCGCCGGGTCGGCCAGCAGGTGGCGGAACAGCGCGAGGCGGTGGTCGAAGCCGAGCGACGCAAGCCGTCGCGCCGGCGCGAACCGATCCGCATCGAAGTGCCCGAAGTCGAGGTGCAGCAGTCGGAACGGGTCAATCAGGAGCGCCAGCAGACGCTGTTCGCCAACCTGCCCGGATCGCTGCCGCCGCTCGCCCTGCTCGATGAAGCGAAGCCGGACATCGAACCGCCCAGCCCGGAAACGCTGGAACTCATTTCGCGCCAGATCGAACGCAAGCTGGCCGATTTCAACGTCGAGGTGAAGGTGCTGGCCGCCTATCCGGGCCCGGTCGTCACGCGCTACGAGATCGAGCCGGCAACCGGCGTCAAGGGCAGCCAGATCGTCGGTCTGGTGAAGGACCTGGCGCGCGCGCTGTCGGTGACCAGCATCCGCGTGGTCGAAACCATTCCGGGCAAGAGCTGCATGGGGCTGGAAATCCCGAACGCACGCCGGCAGATCGTGCGGCTTTCGGAAATCCTCGGATCGGTCGCCTATCACGACATGGCGAGCCCGCTGACCATGGCGCTCGGCAAGGACATCGGCGGCCTGCCCGTGGTGGCCGATCTGGCACGCATGCCGCATGTGCTGGTCGCGGGCACGACCGGCTCGGGCAAGTCGGTGGCGATCAACGCGATGATCCTGTCCTTGCTGTACAAGGCTGATCCAAGCCGCGTCCGGCTCATCATGATCGACCCGAAAATGCTGGAACTGTCTGTTTACGAAGGCATTCCGCATCTGCTGGCGCCGGTCGTGACCGACATGCGCCATGCCGCAAACGCACTCAACTGGTGCGTCGGCGAAATGGACCGTCGCTACAAGCTGATGTCGACGCTCGGTGTGCGCAATCTCGCCGGCTTCAACGCCCGGCTGATCGAAGCCGAAAAGGCCGGCATGGCACTGAACAATCCGTTCTCGATCACGCCGGACACGCCGGAACCGCTGCAGACCCTGCCGATGATCGTCGTCGTCATCGACGAACTGGCCGACCTGATGATGGTGGCCGGCAAGAAGATCGAGGAACTGATCGCCCGGCTGGCACAAAAGGCGCGCGCGGCCGGCATTCATCTGATACTTGCGACGCAGCGGCCGAGCGTCGATGTGATCACCGGCCTTATCAAGGCGAACATTCCGACCCGCATCGCCTTCCAGGTGTCGAGCAAGATCGATTCGCGCACCATCCTCGACCAGATGGGTGCCGAGGCGCTGCTCGGCCAGGGCGACATGCTCTACCTCGCGCCCGGTACCGGTCTGCCGACGCGTGTGCATGGCGCCTTTGTCGCCGACGGCGAGGTGCACAAGGTGGTCGATCACCTGAAGAGCACCGGCGCGCCGGATTACATCGAAGGCCTGCTGACCGGGGCGACCGACGACGACGGCGGCGAACTGCAGCTCGAAGGCGCGGCTGGTGGTGCCGGCGGCGAAGCGGACCCTTTGTACGATCAGGCGGTCGAAGTGGTCGTCAAGACGCGCCGGCCCTCGATTTCGCTGGTGCAGCGTCACCTGCGCATCGGCTACAACCGCGCCGCGCGCCTGATCGAGCAGATGGAGAAATCCGGGCTCGTGTCACCCATGAATGCCACCGGCGGTCGCGAAGTGCTGGCGCCGGTGCGGGAGGAATGATCATGGTGCATCCATGGCGGGCATCCGTCGTCGGCGCGTTGTGCCTGCTGGCTTCGTTGTCGGCTTCTGCCGCCAGCGGCATCGAGCAATTGCGGTCGTTCATCGAATCGACCCAGTCGGGCCGAGCGAGCTTTGAGCAGCGGGTGACCGCGAAGTCCGGTCGCAAGCCGCAGGAGGCGAGTGGCACGATGGCGTTTTCCCGCCCCGGCAAGTTCCGCTGGACCTATGACAAGCCCTACTACCAGTTGCTGGTGGGCGACGGCGACAAGCTGTGGGTGCATGACCGCGACCTGAACCAGGTCACCGTGAAGACACTCGGCGACGCCCTTGCGTCGACGCCCGCCGCGCTGCTGGCCGGTCGCAACGAACTCGAACGCAATTTCGAACTGCGCGAAGGCGGCGTCGAGGACGGGCTGACCTGGGTGGACGCCAAACCCAACGCAGTGGAGGGCGGTTTCGAATCGGTGCGCATCGGCTTCGCCGACGGCATGCTGCGCGGCATGGTGCTGCGCGACAGCTTCGGTCAGACCACCTTGCTGCGTTTCAACAGCTTCGAACGCAATCCGAAGCTCGACGACGCGCAGTTCCGCTTCACGCCACCCGCCGGCGCCGATGTGATCGGCGACGACGCGAAGAAGTGAGTCTGGCCGTCGTGACCCGAACGCATGGCTGATCTTTTCGGCATGCCGGACGAGCCGGTGCCGCCCGCGCGCGCAGCGGCTGCGCCGGGCGAGGCGAAAAGCCCGGCCCACGCACCGCTGGCCGAGCTGCTGCGCCCGCGCACGCCGGACGAGGTCATCGGCCAGCAGCATCTGCTCGGGCCGGGCAAGCCGCTGCGCCTCGCCTTTGAATCCGGCATTCCGCACTCGATGATCCTGTGGGGCCCGCCGGGGGTCGGCAAGACCACGCTGGCGCGCCTGATGGCGACCGCCTTCGACGCCGAGTTCACCGCGCTGTCGGCGGTGTTTGCCGGCGTGAAGGACATCCGCGAAGCCATGCAGCGCGCCGAAGCGGTCGCGGCCAGCACCGGCCGGCGCACCATCCTGTTCGTCGACGAGGTGCACCGCTTCAACAAGGCGCAGCAGGACGCCTTCCTGCCGTATGTCGAATCGGGCACCGTCACCTTCATCGGGGCAACGACCGAGAACCCGAGCTTCGAGGTCAATTCCGCGCTGCTGTCGCGCGCCGCTGTATACATATTGCAGAGCCTGAACGAAGACGAACTGCAGGCGCTGTTCGAGCGCGCCCGCACCGGTGCCCTGAAAGGCCTGGCCTTCGATGATGACGCCCGGACACGACTGATCGGTTTCGCGGATGGTGACGCACGCAAGTTGCTGAATCTGCTGGAACAGCTCGATACCGCTGCGCGCACCGCCAGAGTCGATCCGGTCACCGCCGCCTTTGTCGACAGCACGCTGTCGCGCAACCTGCGCCGCTTCGACAAGGGTGGCGACGCTTTCTACGACCAGATTTCAGCGCTGCACAAGTCGGTGCGCGGCTCCAACCCCGATGCCGCGCTGTACTGGTTCGTGCGCATGCTCGACGGCGGTGCCGATCCGCTCTACCTGGGCCGGCGCATCGTGCGCATGGCGGTCGAGGACATCGGTCTGGCCGACCCGCGCGGTCTGGAGCTGTCGCTGCAGGCCTGCCAGACCTACGAGCGGCTGGGCTCGCCCGAGGGCGAGCTCGCTCTTGCCCAGGCGGTCATCTTTCTCGCCTGCGCCGCCAAGTCGAATGCGGTCTACATGGCGTACAACGCCGCCCGCCGCTTCGTGTCCGAAGACGGTTCGCGCCCGGTGCCCATGCATCTGCGCAACGCGCCGACAAAGATGATGAAGAACATGGGCTTCGGCGCGGAGTACCGCTATGCGCACAGCGAGCAGGACGGCTATGCGGCCGGCGAGCGCTACCTGCCCGACGGCATGCCCGAGCCGCAGTGGTACCAGCCGACCGACCGCGGCATGGAGGCGAAGATCGCCGAAAAACTCGCCGCACTGCGCGAGCGGGACCGCAAGGCGCGCGGCGATTGACGGCAGCAAGGATCGCGGGCAAGGGCCCCTCCTCGGGCGGCGAGAAATGCTCGAAGACACCCGTTGCGGTCAGCGCGGGGTTTGTCGGAGCAGCGCAGGTTTTGTGGGAGCGGCGATCCACTGCCGGCCCTGCATGGCCAGCCGGCTCTGCGGGCGGCGAGCAGTGCTCGCCGAAACCCCCGCTCCGCCCTCGCCGCGATAGGCACTCTGCACAACGATGGTCACGGCACGATCGCGGCGGGGCCGCCGCTCCCACAGCCAAAGCCAGCTCCCACAGCCAAAGCCAGCTCCCACAGCCAAAGCCAGCCCCCACAGCGAGGCCGCCGCTCCCACAGGATGCACCCCACAGGTACCGCTCCCGCAGAAGGCGCGCTGTTCGTTGCCCGCAGGCGGCCCTAAGTCAGGCGCTCGGCGAGGCGGGCGAAATCGTCGTGGATGGCGTCCGGGCGGATGTCCGGGTGACTTTCGTCAGCGGCTGAATATTTGCCGGTACGCACCAGCACGCCGGCGATACCCAGCGCTTGCGCTCCGCCGATGTCGTCGCGCAGGTCGTCGCCGACCATGATGGTGTCGGCGGCCGCCACGCCGAGGCGATCGAGCGCGGCCTGGAAAAAGGGCGCCGCCGGTTTGCCGGCGATCTCCGCCGTGACGCCGGTGCTGTATTCGAGTGCAGCAACGAAGGCGCCCATGTCGAGCGACAGGCCGTCTTCTTCCTTGAAGGTCCGGTTGCGCGCCATCGCGATGAAGGGCAGGCCGCGCTGGATCAGACGGAAGGCGGTGTTCAGCGTTGCATAGTCGAAGCAGGGGCCGGCATCGCCCAGCACGACCGCATCGGGCTCTGCGGCATCGGGCCCGACTTCGCTGCGCAGGTCGGGGTGCACGACCCAGTGCGGATGCAACCCGCGCGAACGCACCAGATTCAGCGTGGCGCCCGGCGCCGTCAGCAGATCGTCTTCCTGCATCGCGAAGCCGAGCGCATTCATCTTCGCGACCAGTGTGCGCAGCGGCGTGCGCGTCGTGTTCGTCAGGAACAGCAGCGGCAGACCGGCGGCGCGCAGCCGGGCGAGTGCTTCGACCGAACCGGGGATGATCTGGTCGCCGACATGCAGCACGCCCGCCAGATCGATCAGCAGGGCCTTGGGGTGGGCGGGTAGTGGCATGAGGTCTCCCGGATGAGTCGGTGCTGGCGGGCGCAGGCGAACAGCACCGGGCTGCGGCCTGCCATGGGAGTGGCTCCTGAAGGAGCCACCCTGTGCGAGCAGCGGCCTGTGGGAGCGGCGGCCTCGCCGCGATCGTGCCGCGACCATCGTTGTGCAGCGTGCGTATCGCGGCGAGGCCGCCGCTCCCACANGAGCCACCCTGTGCGAGCAGCGGCCTGTGGGAGCGGCGGCCTCGCCGCGATCGTGCCGCGACCATCGTTGTGCAGCGTGCGTATCGCGGCGAGGCCGCCGCTCCCACAAAACCTCTGCCGCTCCCACAAGGACAGCTCCCATTGCACCCGTCCCACAGCGCCTCGGCAAGCCTCCCATGGCTGCCGGTCAGGCGCGCAGGATTACAGCGTCACCAATTGATGTCTGGCCGCAAAGCTCACCAGTTCGACCGGGTTCTTGATGTCGAGTTTTTCGAACAATCGTGCCCGATAGGTGCTGATGGTGTTGGCCGACAGCGACAGTTCGCGTGCGATGTCGCCCACGCTGTGGCCGCTGGCGAGCAGCTTGAGCACTTGCATTTCGCGGTTGGACAGGCTGTCGAGCGGACTGGCGGGGGTGTCGCTGCGCACGCCGAAAGCCAGCCGCTCGGCCAGTTCGGGTGTCACGAACAGGCCACCGCGCGCGACGCGGGCGATCGCTTCGAACAGCTGTTCGGTCGAACAGCCCTTGTTCAGGTATCCGGCCGCGCCGCTCTTGAGCGCGCGCACGCCGAACTGGGATTCCGGATAGGTGGACAGCATCAGCACCGCGACCTGCGGGAATTCGCTGCGCAGCTGTTTCAGCACGTCGAAGCCATCGCGATCGTTCAGCGCGATGTCGAGCAGCACCACGTCGGCACCGTCGGTACGCAACAGACGCATCAGGTCCGGGCCGCCAGCCGCTTCACCGACGACTGCGATGGCCGGGTTTTCGCCGAGGATCTGCGCAATGCCCCGGCGCAGCATCAGGTGGTCATCGACGATGACGACGCGCGTGGGGCGGCTGGCGTCCATGAAGGAGTTCATCGGGTCGAATCCGGTACGCGCAGCGTGATCGTGGTGCCGTCACCCGGTGCGCTGTCGATCTGCAATTCTCCACCCAGCACGCGGGTGCGTTCGTACATGCCGAGCAGGCCGAACGAGGTGGGTTGCGCCGGCACCTGCATGCCACGGCCGTTGTCGCGAATGCGCAGTTCGATGTGGCTGGCGGCTCCGGTCACATCCACCTGTACTTCGGTGGCGCCGGCGTGGCGCGCGATATTGGTCAGCACCTCCTGCACGATGCGATACACCGCCACTTCGGCGCTGCGCCCCAGGCGGCGCTCCGGCCCGGTGTCGCGCACGTTCAGCGTGCAGCGCACGCCGCTGCGCGCCTGCATTTCCTGCAGTTGCCATTCGATGGCCGCCCACAGACCGAGGTGGTCGAGCACACCGGGTCGCAGGTCGGTCAGGATGCGCCGCACGGCGCCAAGTGCCTGCCGGGTCACGCCGACCATGTCGTCGAACTTGCGCTCGAGCGTGTCGTCATGCGCCACCTTGGCGCGCAGCCAGTTCAGGTCGAACTGCAGCGCGGTCAGCGACGCGCCCAGTTCGTCGTGGATTTCGCGCGCGATATGGGCGCGCTCGTCCTCGCGCACCTGCTGCAGGTGGGCCGACAGCCGCTGCAGCGCGCCGTGCGATTGCTGCAGCCGGGCGTTGGCCTGCGACAGCGCGGCGGTGCGTTCCGATACGCGGCGTTCCAGTTCGGCATGGTTGGCGCGCAGCACCGCCTCGGCCTGCTTGCGTTCGCTGATGTCGGCGAAGGTGACCACGGCGCCGACGATCTGGCCCGCGTCGCGGATCGGGTAGGAGGTGTACTCGGCCGGAAAGGCGCTGCCGTCACGCCGCCACAGCACTTCGGATTCCACCCGCACGCCGCGCCCTTCCTGGAAGGCACGGAAGATCGGGCAGTCTTCGACCTCATAGCAGCGGCCGTCGGAATGCGCGTGATGGATCAGGTAGTGCATGTTGCGGCCGAGCACTTCGTCGGCGTCGAAGCCGATCAGTTCAGCGCCGGCACGATTGATGAAGATGCAGCGGCCGCGCTGGTCAATGCCGTAGATGCCTTCGCCGGCCGACTCCAGCAGCATTTCGAGCTGGTGGCGCCAGGCAGCGTGATGCGACAGGTGGTGGAGGTTGGCGAACACGGTGCGCGCACGATGAAGCGATGCGGCAGCCCTGCATCAAGCGTGCCAAAAGGCGTCGCGGCCGCTTTCCATGCACCGGCGCGGGTTTGCCTGCGATCAGTCGATGCACGCAGACGGTGCGCGCACCAATGTGGTGCAATCAGGCGGGCGCGTCGCGCACCCGCAGTGCGCCTTCGGTGTCGCCGGCTTCGATCAGCCCCAGCTCTTCATAGCGACGCAACTTGCGCCATAACGACACGCGGTCGATGCCGAGCAGGCGTGCCGCCATGGCGCGGTTGCCGCCGACTTCGGCCAGCACGTCGAGGATGTGCGAGCGCTCGACACTTTCCAGCGTGCGGATTTCGCCGCCGACGCGGCTGCCCGCATCGCGGTGAACCGCCGACGCGGCAAATCCGGCCGGCAGATCCGCCTCGCCCAGCATGCTGCCGCCGGCCAGTGCCACGCCGCGCTCGATCAGGTTTTCCAGTTCCCGCACATTGCCCGGGTAGTCGTAGGCGCACAGCTTCTGCATCGCCGACGGGGCGATGGCTGTCACCGGCTTGCCCATCGCCAGGGCGGCGCGGCGCAGGAACTGCTGCGCCAGCAGCGGGATGTCCTCGCGCCGGGCGCGCAGCGGCGGCAACTGCAGCGTGACCACATTGAGCCGGAAATAGATGTCCTGCCGGAATGTGCCGGCATCGACCGCGCTGCGCGGCTCGCGATTGGTGGCCGCGAGAAAGCGCACGTCAGCGCGCACCGGTTCGGTGCCGCCGACCCGCATGTATTCACGCTCCTGCAACAGGCGCAGCAGCTTGACCTGCATCGCCGCCGACATTTCCGTCACTTCGTCGAGAAACAGCGTGCCGCACTGCGCCGCCTCGACCAGACCGCCGCGCGATTGCTGGGCGCCCGTGTAGGCGCCCTTTTCGTGACCGAACAGTTCGTTGGCCAGCAGATCCTCGGTCAGCGCGCCGCAATTGACCGCCACGAACGGCCCGCCGGCGCGTCGGCTGTGCGCGTGCAGGTGGCGCGCCAGCAACTCCTTGCCGGTACCGGTTTCGCCGACGATGAGCACATTGCAGTCGGTCGGCGCGACGCCGCGCGCGATGTCGAGAATGGCGCGCATGCCGCCGTCGCGCGTGATGATGCGCTCTTCGGCAGCCTGCTCGACCAGCTGGCGCAGGCGGTGGTTTTCGGCGCGCAGCTGCGCCTTGTCGGCGGCTTCGCGCACCAGCTTGCGCACCTCGCCCAGCCGGAACGGCTTGGAAATGTAATAGAAGGCACCGGTGCGCATCGCCTCGACCGCCGATTCGGTGGTCGCGAAGCCGGTCACCACCAGCACCTCCATGTCGGGCCATGCCTCGCGCGCGCGGCGCAGCAGATCGAGGCCGTCCATGCCGGGCATGCGCACGTCGGTCAGCATCACCTCGAAGTCGCGCGTGCGCAGCAGCGCCAGCGCGCTGTCGCCGTTGTCGGCGGTCGTGACGTCGAAGCCGTCGCGCCGCAGTGCAGTGGCCAGTCCCTCGCGGGCGACCGCCTCGTCATCGACCAGCAGTACGCGTGCTCCACTCATGATGCTTCCTCCGCCGGTATCCAGACCGTGACGCAGGCGCCGCCGTCCGGTTCGCGCGCGATGCTGACCCGGCCGCCGTGTTCGGCCGCAATTTCATGCACCACGAACAGCCCGAGTCCGGAGCCCTTGCCGACCGGTTTGGTCGTGAAGAACGGGTCGAACACGCGCTGCAGATTTCCCGGCGCGATGCCGGGGCCGTTGTCGCACACGTCGATCGCCGTGCCGCCGTCACGCTGCGTGCCGCTGACCACGATGTGCGGCGTGGTCGCGGTTTCGTCACACGCTTCGAGCGCGTTGCGGATCAGGTTGAGCAGCGCCTGCTGGATGCGCTGGCCGTCGGCGTGAATTTCCAGCGCCGGGTCGATGTGCAGCGTGACCGCATCGCCGGCGTCCGGCTGTTCGGCGCGCAGCAGCGCGATGGTTTCCTCGACCAGCGGCCGCAGTGGCTGACGCACCAGTGCGAAGTGGCTGTCGCGCGCGAAGGCGAGCAGTGTGCGCACGATGCGCTGGGCACGCTGCACCTGATCATCGATCTGTTCGACGAAGGCATTGAGCGGGGCGGCGTCGCCACGCTCGGGTTCTTCGAGCAGCAACTGCGCGTTGAGCGAAATATTGGAAAGAGGGTTGTTCAGTTCGTGTGCCACGCCGGACAGCATGGTGCCCAGCGACGCCAGGCGCGCGGTGCGCAGCACGGCCAGCTGGCGTTCTTCGAGGTCGCCGAGCGCGCGGTTGAAGGCATCGACCAGCGCCGCGATCTCGTCGTCGTGATCGCGTGGCGTGAGACGCGCCAGATTGCCTGTACCGACGCGCGCCAGATCGCTTTCGACCTCGCGCAGCGGCACCACGACGCGTCGTGTCACCAGCTGCCCGATGCCCAGCACCAGCACGATGGCGGCGATCATGATCACGTACAGCCGCGATTCCTGACCGGTCAGTGCGCTGCGCATCGCTTCGCGCGCCTGGTCGGACAGGCGCTCACTGCTGTCGAACACCTGTTTGCCGACCGCCTCCATGCGCTCTTCCAGCGGCGAGATCGGGTCGGTCGGCTTGATGCGGCGCTGCAGGCGGTCGTCCAGCAGGTCGCGCCAGTCGGACAGCGATTGCTCCAGTTCGTCGAGCGCAAAACCGGGTGCGGCACGCTGCATCAGCGGGCGGTCGCGCCCGATCATCGCCAGCGCCTCTTCCGCCTTGCTGACCGCCGCCTTCAGTTCGGACGGCTTGCGGAACAGCAGGTAATTCTTCTCCAGCCGGCGCGCCTCGCGCACCACGTCGTGCATGCGCGTGACCTTGTATTCGTCGTCGACATGCGAGAGCAGGTCGCGCACCTGTTCAAGTGCGGCGAATACCAGCAGCACGAACAGGCCGCCGAGCACGATGTAGCCGAGCAGGATCTTGCCGTGCAGCGATCGGGGCAACAGTTTCATTAATTGCATGTTGAAACGTTGCGTTGCGGATTTCAACGGTAATGCGAACGGCGCATCGGTCGGTTTCATGCGGGTTTTCGTCGATCGGACAGGCATGAATAGCCCGGGTCGCTGCATTGTGCAACGTCCGCTGAATGCGTACTCCGGGGCTGGATGGGCGAACATAATGAAATCAATGACTTGAAATCTTGGTTTGAACTGGCACATCCCCTGCTAGAACTTCCATGCCAGCTCTGTGGCCACCGCCCGACGGCTCCTCGAACGGTGGCCGGTGGCAGGGGGGCAATGGGGAGGCCGGTTTGCCAGCGGATTGAACCGGTTCTTTTGTGCGGCTCGCGACTCCTTCGCGAGCCGTTTTTCTTTGTTTGTCGTTGTCCTTTCCCTGTTCTCGCGACGTGCCTCGTCGCTCTCGAGGCCGCGACTGGATGCCGGCAATCCGGCCGGTTCACATCACCAGACCTTCGCGCGCCGGTTTAACGGATAATTCGCGGCTGCCCACGCGTCGTCACGCCTCCGTTCCTGCTGTCCGAAACATCGATGCCCGAACCGTCCGCCCCGTTGCTCGAAACCCGTGCCCTGACCTGCGTGCGCGGTCGTGCGCGGCTGTTCACCGGGCTCGACCTGACCGTCGGCGAGGGCGAGCTGGTGCATGTCGCCGGTGCCAACGGCAGCGGCAAGACCAGCCTGCTGCGCATCCTGTGCGGCCTGTCCGAACCGGAATCGGGCGAGGTGCGCTGGCGGGGCCAGCCGGCCCGGTCGGTGCGCGACGACTGGCGCGGCGGCATGCTGTATCTGGGTCACCGCAACGGCGTGAAGGACGATTTCACGCCACTCGAGAACCTGCACGCAAGTGCCGCCATCGCCGGTGAGCGCATCGCCGACACGGTGCTGCTCGAAGCGCTGGTCGACATCGGTCTGGCCGCGCGTCTCGATGTGCCGGCGCGCAGCCTGTCGCAGGGCCAGCGCCGCCGCGTGGCGCTGGCGCGCCTGCTGGCCGATACGCGCAGCGCGCTGTGGATACTCGACGAACCTTTCACGGCGCTCGACGTGCGCGCCGTCGCGGTGCTCGCGGCGGCCATGGCGGCGCATCTGCGGCGTGGCGGCGCGCTGATCTACACCACGCATCAGCCGGTGGACATCGAAGCCGAGCGCCGGCAGACACTCAATCTGGACGACTACGCATGCTGAGCCTGTTCGTGTCGGTGGTGCGCCGCGACCTGCTGCTGGCCTGGCGACGGCGCTCCGACGTGCTGACCGCGCTCGGCTTCTTCCTGCTGGTGACCAGCCTTTTTCCGTTGGGAGTGGGGCCGGAACCGGAGCAACTGAGCCACATCGCGGCCGGCGTCATGTGGGTCGCCGCGCTGCTGGCGACGCTGCTGTCGGTCAGCCGGCTGTTCGAATCCGACGAAGCCGACGGCACGCTGGAACAGATGCTGCTGTCGGTCGAGCCCCTGCCGGTCATCGTGCTGGGCAAGGTGTGTGCCTACTGGCTGCTGACCGGCCTGCCGCTGGTGGTGATTGCGCCGCTGATCGGCCTGCAGTTCAACCTGTCGGCCGACGAAACCCTGATCGTGTGTGCCACGCTGCTGGTCGGCACGCCGTCGCTGTCTCTGCTCGGCGCAGTCGGCGCGTCGCTGACGCTGGGCCTGCGCGGCGGCGGTGCGCTGATCGCGTTGCTGGTGCTGCCGCTGTACGTGCCGGTGCTGATCTTCGGCGCCGGCGCACTCGACGCCTGGCGGGCGGGGCTGGGCATACAGTCGCATCTGGCGCTGCTGTCGGCGGTGCTGCTGGTGGCGCTGGCGGTGTGCCCGCTGGCCAGTGCAACCGCACTGCGGATCGCCCAGGATTGAACTGTTCAGGCGCCATTCGGGCCAAAGCGGACAGTCGGTTAAACTGTCGGGCGCTGATATTGCGGGGCGGTCGTTTTTTTGAATGCGACCGAAGCTCCGCCGTGCGAGTACCGCTTCCGCCGACACCCCGTTCAAACCGTCGAGCAACCCGAATCCGGATCAACCCGAAAACCGCTGATGTCTGACTCACCGCTTACTGCAACGCGCGCACCGTCGTCCGGCTTCAGCCTGTTCCACTACGCCAGTCCGCAAACCTTCTTCCCGCTCGCCGGCAAGCTGCTGTGGCCGACCTGGATCATCGCCGTCGTGCTGACGATTGCCGGCCTCTACACCGGCTTCTTCATCGCACCGACCGACGCCACCCAGGGCGACAGCTACCGCATCATCTTCATCCACGTGCCGGCAGCCTGGATGTCCATGGTTGTCTATCTGGTGATGGCTTTCTGGTGCGCCGTCGGGCTCATCTTCAACACCCGGCTGTCCTTCATGATGTCGAGCGCGCTGGCGCCCACCGGTGCGTTGTGGGCCTTCATCGCGCTGTGGACCGGTGCGCTGTGGGGCAAGCCGACCTGGGGCACCTACTGGGTGTGGGACGCGCGACTCACGTCCGAACTCATCCTGTTCTTCCTGTACTGCGGCTACATGGCGCTGCAGGCGGCCATCGACGACCCGCGCCGGGCCGATCGCGCAGGTGCGCTGATCGCCATCGTCGGTGCGATCAACGTGCCGATCATCTATTTTTCGGTGAAGTGGTGGAACACCCTGCATCAGGGGGCGTCTGTAAGCCTGACGCAGTCACCGTCGATGGCCAGCACCATGCTCACCGGCATGCTGCTGATGGCGCTGGCGGCGTGGGCCTACACGGTAGGCGTGGCGCTGGTGCGCGTGCGCGCCATCATGATAGAACGCGAGCGGTACACAGACTGGGTGCGACAGCTCGGCAACGCAGCACAGGCAGGAGACATCAAGGCATGAACTGGGAAAGCGCCAGCCATTTCTGGGCGATGGGCGGTTACGGATTTTTCGTGTGGGGCTCGTACGCGGTGACCGCCGTGCTGATCGCGGCCGAACTGGTGCTGGTTGCGCGGCGCATGCGTGCGGCGCGTGCCGGCGCGGCGCGCGACGTGGCGCTCGAACGCATCGATGCCGATCGGCGGGGGCGCGCATGAAACCACGGCAGAAACGCTTCGCCCTGATCGCAGTCGGCGTGATCGCGCTGGCCGGCGCAGCCACGCTGGTGCTGACCGCGTTCGAGGACAATATGGTGTTCTTCTTCACGCCGACCCAGGTGGCGTCGCGCGAAGCGCCGCAGGGCCGCACCTTCCGCATTGGCGGCATGGTCGAGGAAGGCAGTCTTGAGCGCGGCGCGGATGGCACGTCGGTGAAATTCCTGGTGACCGACACGGTGAACAAGATTCCGGTGACCTACACCGGCGCACTGCCCGACCTCTTCAAGGAGGGCAAGGGCGTGGTCGCACAGGGCAAGCTGAACGATGGCGGCGTGTTCGCTGCCAGCGAAGTGCTGGCCAAGCACGACGAAAACTACATGCCGCCGGAAGCGGCGCACGCGCTCGAACAGGCAAAGAAGGCGCAGGGCACGGTCGTCCAGTGAAGTCCAACACCGGCGCGCCCTGGCGCGCCCGGTTTCAGGGGTTGAGCAAGCATGTATCCCGAATTAGGTAATTTTTCGCTGTCCATCGCGTTGGTACTTTCGCTGCTGCTGGGCATCCTGCCGCTGGTCGGCGCGCAGCGCGGCGACGCACGGCTGATGGCGGCAGCACGCCCGCTGACCCAGGGTGTGTTCGTGTTCGTCGCGTTTGCCTTCGTGTGCCAGATCCAGTCCTTCATCCTGAATGACTTTTCGGTGCTTAACGTCGCGACCAACTCGAATTCCACACTGCCGCTGGAATACCGCATCGCCGCCTCCTGGGGCAGCCACGAAGGCTCGCTGCTGCTGTGGGTGTTCATGCTGGCGGGGTGGGCGCTGGCGGTGAGCGTGTTCTCGCGCCGCCTGCCGCCGGACATGGTGGCGCGCGTTCTCGCCGTGCTCGGCCTGATCACGGTCGGCTTCCTCGCCTTCATGCTGGCCAGTTCGAACCCGTTCGACCGCTTGTTGCCGGCGGCGGTCGATGGTCGCGACCTGAATCCGCTGCTGCAGGATCCGGGCATGATCTTCCATCCGCCGATGCTCTACATGGGCTACGTCGGCTTCTCGGTCGCCTTCGCCTTCGCGATCGCGGCGCTGATCGGCGGTCGCCTCGACGCTGCCTGGGCGCGCTGGTCGAGACCGTGGACCACCGTGGCATGGGTGTTCCTGACGCTGGGGATCGCGCTCGGCAGCTACTGGGCGTATTACGAACTCGGCTGGGGCGGCTGGTGGTTCTGGGACCCGGTCGAAAACGCGTCCTTCATGCCCTGGCTGGTCGGCACGGCGCTGATCCACTCGCTGGCGGTGACCGAAAAGCGCGGCGCCTTCAAGAGCTGGACGGTGCTGCTCGCGATTTCGGCCTTTTCGCTGTCGCTGCTCGGCACCTTCCTCGTGCGCTCCGGCGTGCTGACTTCGGTGCATGCCTTCGCCACCGACCCGGAACGCGGCGTGTTCATCCTCGCGCTGCTGGTGTTCGTCATCGGCACGTCGCTGCTGCTGTTCGCGATCCGTGCGCCGTCGGTCGGCCTGGGCGGCGGCTTCGCGCTCATTTCGCGTGAAACCGCGCTGCTCGGCAACAATGTGCTGCTGGCGGTGGCCACGTCGGCAGTGCTGCTGGGCACGCTGTATCCGCTGTTTCTCGATGCGCTCGGCATGGGTAAGATTTCGGTCGGCGCGCCGTATTTCGATGCGGTGTTCGTGCCGCTGATGACGCCGGTCGCCTTCCTGATGGCGATCGGGCCCTTCGTGCGCTGGAAGAAGGACGGCGCACCGGGTCTGGTGACCCGCCTGCGCTGGGCGTTCGCGGTCAGCGTGGTCAGCACGCTCATCATGATGGTCATGTCAGGCCGTTTTGCTCCGATGCTCGGTCTGGGCACTTTCATCGTGGTGTGGATCGTCGCCACCAGCGTGCAGCACCTGGTCGAGCGGCTGCGCGGCCGCACCGGTGACGGCAACTGGTTCGCCCGCGCCAGGGCACTGCCCGGCGGCTGGTGGGGCATGTGGTTCGCCCATCTGGGCATCGCGGTCACCATCGTCGGCATCACGCTGGTCAAGGGTTTCGAACAGAACATCGACCTGAAGATGGCGCCGGGGCAGACGGCGACGCTGGCCGGCTACACCTTCCGTTTCGATGGCGCGTTCGCGCATGAAGGGCCGAACTACGACGCCGCGCGCGGGCGTATCGAAATGACGCGGGACGGCCGGTCGGTCGCGATGATGTACCCGGAAAAGCGCATGTACCGCGTGTCGCAGATGCCGATGACCGAAGCGGCGATCGATTCGGGCATCACGCGCGACATCTATGTGTCGATGGGCGAGCCGCTGCCGGATGGCAGCGCCTGGATCGTGCGCATCTTCTACAAGCCCTTCATCAACTGGATCTGGGTCGGCGCGCTCATCATGGCCCTCGGCGGTACGCTCGCAGCGGCTGACCGGCGCTACCGCAAGCTCGCGCAACGTGATGGCAAGCAGCCGGCCGAGGCGCCGGCACCCGCGGTGAAACCCGGG
Organism: Methyloversatilis sp. XJ19-13; assembly: GCF_024580155.1. Lineage (NCBI taxonomy): Bacteria > Pseudomonadati > Pseudomonadota > Betaproteobacteria > Nitrosomonadales > Sterolibacteriaceae > Methyloversatilis > Methyloversatilis sp. XJ19-13. Next base: position 42,164 of record NZ_JANINH010000020.1, read on the forward strand.
CCGGCGCAGGAACAGCACGCATGAGTCGCTACCTGTGGCCGCTCGGCCTGTTCGTCGTGCTGGCCGGCTTCCTGTTTGCCGGTTTGTTCCTGAATCCGCGCGAGGTACCCAGCCCGCTGATCGGCCGCACAGTGCCGGCGTTCAGCGTCGCCCAGCTGGGGGCGCCGGACAAGACCTTCTCGCCGGCCGACATGAAGGGCAAGGTGTGGCTGATGAATGTGTGGGCCTCGTGGTGCGTGTCGTGCCGGCAGGAGCACCCGCTGCTGGTCGAGCTCGCGAAGACCGGCACGGTCACGATGGTCGGCCTGCACTACAAGGACGAACGCGACGCCGGCCTGAAGTGGCTGGCCGACTACGGCGATCCCTACCTGCTGTCGGCGCATGACCGCGACGGCCGCATCGCGATCGACTTCGGCGTCTATGGCACGCCGGAAACCTTCATCATCGACCGCCAGGGCGTGATCCGCCACAAGCACACCGGGCCGCTGACGCCTGCGCTTCTGCGCGACGACATCCTGCCGCGCATCCGGCAACTCGAGGCCTCCTGACATGCGCCATCTGTTCCTGCCGATCGCGCTGTCGATCTGCGCGCTGCTGCCTGCGCACGCCGATCAGGCGCCGACGCTGGCCGACGACCCGGCGGTCGAGGCGCGCGTGCAGCATCTCGGCGAAGAATTGCGCTGCCTCGTCTGCCAGAACCAGAACATCGCCGATTCGCACGCCGATCTGGCGATGGACCTGAAGAAGCAGGTGCGCGAGCAGATCGCCGCCGGTCGCAGCGACCGCGAAATTCTCGACTACATGGTCGAGCGTTACGGCGACTTCGTGCTGTACCGTCCGCCGCTGAAAGCCACCACTGTGCTGCTCTGGGCCGGGCCGTTCGTGCTGCTTGGGGTGGTCGTGCTGCTGCTCGGCCGTCGCCTGCGCCGTCGCACGGTACAGGCGGCTGCCGCCAATACATTGAGTGCCGATGAGCAGCAGCGCGCGCGCGCGCTGCTGGCCGGCGAGGAGAAACAGGTTTGACGCAGTTCTTGATAGGCGCCGGGCTGATGCTCGCCCTGGCGCTCGCTTTCGTGCTCGCCCCGTTGTTGCGCGGGCGTTCCGGCGCAGTCCCCGAAGCCCAGCGTGCGCTGACGCTTGCCATTCACCGCGACGCCCTGGCCGAACTCGACCGCGATCTGGCGGCCGGCCTGATTGACGATGCGCAGTACCGCATTTCCTGCGCCGAGCTGGAGCGTCGGGTGCTTGACGAAGCAGGTGCCGCACCGACGTCGATGCGCAGTTCCGGCCGCTGGGTGGCCATCGTGTCGGCTCTCGCCGTGCCGGTCTTCGCCGTGCCGGTCTATCTTGCGCTCGGCAACCCCGAGGCTGTGGATGCGCCGCGCAGCAGCCCGAGCGAACAGCAGGCCATGGGGCAGGAGGAAATCACCCCGGAGCGCATCAGGGCGATGGTGGATCAACTCGCCGAGCGCCTGAAGCGCGAGCCGGACAACGCCGATGGCTGGCAGATGCTGGCACGCTCGTACAGCGCAATGCAGCGCTTTGACGAGGCGAGCGCGGCATATGGAAATCTGGTGAAGATCGTCAGCGGCGACGCGCAGGTATGGACCGACTACGCCGATGTGCTCGCGATGAGCAAGGGCCGACAATTGTCCGGCGAGCCGGAAGCCATGCTGGCGAAGGCGCTGGCCATCGATCCGGACCATCCGAAGGCCCTGGCGCTCGCCGGCAGTGCTGCAATGCAGCGCGGCGACAAGGCGGGCGCACGCAAGCACTGGGAGCGCCTGCTTAAGTTGCTGCCACCGGAGTCGCCGTTGATCCAGCCGCTGACCGAAAGCCTGCAGGATGCGGCGGAGACGCCGGCGAACTGAGCTGTCAGGACGGAGCTGTCCTTACGCGCCGATCCGCAAGGATCAGCCCGGATCGTGAATCGCTGCGAGTTTTGAAACCGATATACAAAAAGACAGACGAAAAAAAGCCGGCGAGATGCCGGCTTTTTTCATTTCGAAAGGAAGAATTACTTCTTCATTTCTTCAGCAGCAGCCTTGGCAGCATCGGCAGCTGCATCAACGGCTTCGCCGGCAGCCTTGGCAGCTTCGCCAGCGGCGTCGGTTGCGGTGGCAGCAGCGTCGGTCGCGGTGGCGGCGGCATCGGTGGCCGTGGTGGCGGCAGCGTCAGCGGCTGCGGCGGCCGGGGCAGCAGCAGCGTCAGCCGGGGCAGCGGCCGGAGCGGGTTCGGCAACCGGAGCCGGTGCTTCTTCCGGCTTCGAGCAAGCGGCGAGAGTCAGGGCGAGCAGGGCGGCGGCGAGGAGGGACTGTTTCATTTTGATTTCCTTGGCTGAGGGCGACAACAAAAATTCTGTCTGACAAGATCGAACATACAGCATCGATCAGCCCAAAATAGTAGCACGGGCGTCATGTATCAAGGTAGCGCGCGGGAAACATGACCTTAGAGGCCGAACTTTGTTGTGCTGATGCAACATGAACAGGCATCCCACAGTTCGCTGAAGCGCTGCTTGTATCCGGCGTTTTCCAGCGCATCGCCGATCAGCAGCTTGCCGCGGAAATGCTTGCTGTGCGTACGAATCAACAGGCAACCGCCTGCGCTGAGCATGAAGGTTTCAGTCAGGTGGCGCAGGGTGCGCGGGGTCTGCCGGATATGCATCCGGTGTGATTGCGCGGTGCACAAATTCCACAACCTCGGCATGCGATGCTGAAGCGCGTCGGCGTCATGAAGCACGATGCGCACGGTCATTGCCGGGTCGCGCGTCAGCGCGTCCGACAACTGTGTCACGCGTGGTGAGCTGGCCAGCGCGGTGTCGACCAGATCGACGTCGAAAATGTCGAGGCTGAGGCGGCTGTGTTCGATCTGCTGCACCACTGCAGCCTGGTAGCCCGCGCGGTCGGCGAAGCGCAGCGGCTCGGCAGCGTCAGTCACCGTCGGCACCCGGGTACAGGAAGCCGTCGCCATACCAGTCGTGCAGCAGTGCCAGCGTCCCGGCATGGTCAGGCACGACGGCCAGCAGTCGATCGCGAGCGAGCGCTGCGAGCGTCTCGGTGCTGCCTTGCGGCACATCGACCGCCTCGCCATTGATCCAGACATGGCGGCCGCTGCGCAGCAGCTGCGTGCGGGTGTCGAGCCGCACACCGTGCTTCGACACCTTCTGTGCGAAGCGTTTCAGACTCAGCGTGTCGTCGGGCGGGTCGAAGAACACGTGCTGCTTCGGTTCCGACAGGTAGCTGCCGAGGAACTGTTCGACGTCGCTGCGTGACCAGCGGATGGCGCCGAGCATGTCGGCAACATGATCGATCATGGCCGGCGGCAGTCTGGCCGGGTCGTCCTGCAACGCGAGATCCGGGTCGGCGTACATGCCGTCGAGGCACAGCCGGTCGCGCAGGTGGTCCAGGAAGGCGGTGCCCAGTTCCTGCGCCGACGGGGCGCGGAAACCGATCGAATAGGTGGTGCATTCGCCTTCGGCGACACCGTTGTGCGCGTAGTGCGGCGGCAGGTAGAGCAGGTCGCCGGGTTCGAGCAGCCACTCCTGCTCGGGTACGAAGTCGCGCAGGATGCGCAGCGGTGCGCCATCGACCAGTGTCAGGTCCTTCTGCGCGCTGATCTGCCAGCGGCGTCGGCCACTGCCCTGCAGCAGGAACACGTCGTAGGAATCGAAGTGCGGCCCGACGCCGCCGCCGCCGGTGGCGTAGCTCACCATGACGTCGTCGAGCCGCGCATACGGGATGAACGCGAAGCGCCGCATCAGGGCATCGGCCTGCGGCAGCAACAGATTCAGGCCCTGTACCAGCACTGTCCAGGGCTTCGACTTCGGCCGCTTCAACAGGTGCTTCGGCAGCGGGCCGCGTTCGAGTTGCCAGCCTGCGGCGTCATGCGCGATGAAGCGCGACTCGACGTCTTCGTCGCGCGCCAGATCGAACAGCGCGTCGCGGCTCAGCAGACCGTTGAAGCCGGGGATCGCGCCACGCACCAGCAGCGGCTTCTTCTGCCAGTGGTCGCGCAGGAATGTACGCGGGCTCAACCCGCCGAGCAGTGTCTTGTCCATGGCGCGGATTATCTCCGATGCGCCGGAAAGCGCGTGCGCAGCGGGTAAAATCCGCATCCCCCAAGAATCATGCAAGGTTGAGCCATGCCGGTTGTCCGTATCGAATCGATGGACCACGAAGGTCGCGGCGTCGCGCACTTCGAAGGCAAGGTGATCTTCGTGGATGGTGCGCTGACGGGCGAGCAGATCGATTTTTCACCCTATGTCCGCAAGCCGTCGTACGAACTGGCGCAGATCAGCCGCATCCTGAAGCACAGCCCGCAGCGCGTGCAGCCGCGCTGCCGTTACTTCGGCACCTGCGGCGGCTGCAGCATGCAGCACCTCGACGTGGTCGCGCAGGCGTCGGTCAAGCAGCGCGTGCTGGAAGACGCGCTGTGGCATGTCGGCCGCGTGAAGCCGGAGACGGTGTTCACGCCGCTGATCGGGCCCGGCTGGGGGTACCGTTACAGGGCACGCCTGTCGGTGCGTCACGTGTCGCGCAAGGGCGGCGTGCTGGTGGGCTTCCGGGAACGCAAGTCGAGCCATGTGACGAACATGTCGTCGTGCGAGGTGCTGCCGCCACACATGTCGGCACTGCTTTTGCCGCTGCGCGGACTGATAAACGGCTTTTCGATCTGCGACCGAGTGCCGCAGGTCGAGGTGGCGATCGGCGGCGAGGGCGCGCAGCAGATGACCGTGCTGGTGTTTCGCGTGCTCGCGCCGTTGTCGGCGCAGGACGAAACCGCGTTGCGTGCGTTTGCCGACACGCAGCGGGTATCCATCTATGTGCAGCCGGGCGGCCCTGACACGCTGGCGCCGTTCTGGCCGCTGCCGATGCCTGAACTCGCCTATGAGCTGCCGGATTTCGGCGTTCGACTGGCCTTTGCGCCGTCGGAATTCACCCAGGTGAATCACGGCATCAACCGCTCGCTGCTGCGTCGCGCCATGTCGATGCTGGCGCCGCAGCCGGGCGAACGCATCGCCGACATGTTCTGCGGTCTGGGCAACTTTTCGCTGCCGATTGCGGCGCTTGGCGCTGACGTGGTCGGTATCGAGGGCGCCGAAGCGCTGGTGCAGCGCGCCGCGCGCAACGCCGAAGCGAACGGTCTGGCGTCACGCGCGAGCTTTCGCGTCGCCAACCTGTTCAAGGCGACACCCGAGAGCCTCGCTGCGCTCGGCCACTTCGACAAGATGCTGATCGATCCGCCGCGCGAAGGCGCCTTCGATCTGGTCAAGGCGCTGCCCCGGGCAGATGCCGCCGGGGCGGTGCAGCGCATCGTGTACGTGTCGTGCAGTCCGGCCACGCTGGCGCGCGACCTGGCCGTGCTGATCAACGACAAGGGTTATCGATTCCGTGGCGCCGGCATTGCCAACATGTTTCCGCAGACTTCGCACGTCGAATCGATCGCGCTGATCGAGCGCTGATCCGGTCGCGTGCGACGGCAGAAACGAAAAAGGCGGCCGCAGCCGCCTTTTTCATTCCGTACAGCCCGGGTCAGTCGCGCTGGCCGGTCAGCGCCATCAGCAGGTGCAGCAGGCTGACGAACATGTTGTACAGGTTCAGATACACCGACAGCGATGCCGACACGTAGTTGGTTTCGCCGCCGCGCACGATGCGCTGCACGTCGTACAGCATCCAGGCCGCCGAGATCATCACGATACCGCCCGAGATCGCCAGCGACAGCACCGGCATCTTCAGGAAGATGTTGGCGACGATGGCGAGCAGCAGAACGATCATGCCGACCATCAGGAAGCTGCCCATGTTCGAGAAGTCGCGCTTCGTCGTGCTGGCGATCGACGCCAGTGTGAAGAAGGTGACGGCCGTGCCGCCGGCCGCCATCGCGATCAGCGATCCACCGTTCGAAAAGCCCAGCGCGACCTGCAGGATGCGGCTCAACATCAGACCCATGAAGAAGGTGAAGCCGAGCAGCAGGGCGACGCCCAGCCCGCTGTTCTTGTTCTTCTCGATGGCCCACATGAAGCCCCAGGCGATGCCCATGAACAATGCGAACGCGATGAACGGGCTGCCCGCCATGAACGAAAAGTTCATCTGGATGCCCACGACGGCGCCGAGCAGTGTCGGAACCATCGACGCGGCCAGCATCATGTAGGTGTTGCGCAGTACGCGGTTCTGTCCTGCACTTGCGGTGCCGGCAGTCTGGATGGTCTGGAATTGCGGTTGCATGGCGTGACCCCGAAGGATGATTAACACACTAAAGACTATCGCACAGGTCGTTAAGTTTCAACGCATTGGACGCGTGTTAGTATCCGGCCCCGAATGAAAACGTGGTGTTGCGGCCTCTGACACCGTGATGTTCATCGCGAGCAGTAAAGCGGAAGCTTGGCAGAGTGGTCGATTGCACCGGTCTTGAAAACCGGCATACCGCAAGGTATCCAGGGTTCGAATCCCTGAGCTTCCGCCAGCGTCGGGCAGACGCCGCCTGAGAGATGCTGTGCCGTTAAGCATAAATTGTCCGTTTGGACAGGTTATGCTTTATTTTCCGATAGGACACATTATGCTTTATCGGGAATGTGTGGTAGGCGTCCTCGGCTAGGACTCCCCAAAACGGGGACGAAAAAAAACCGGCCTGATTGGCCGGTTTTGCTTGAGCGCTGATGTTCAGTGATTCGCTACGGATGATCGTGAGCGGAATCACCTGATCGGTGCATCGCAAGATGAGCTTGCACATCCCTCAGAATCTGCAGGACATTGGTGATCGAGCAGAAGATCGGGGCCGGCACCCGAGCAATGACTTCCCTTAGATTGACCGCCTTCCCCTCCGCCCATATGTCGATGCATGCCTGCTCCAGATAAGGCCAGGCGACGACAACCTTTTCGTCCTGGCACTGGCGGATGTACTTCTTCCAGCGCGCCCCAATTTGTCGCGTGTGCAAATTGCAACGCAGATACAGCTGCCGGGGCTCCACCGCTACTCGACTGGCCGCGTCCCGGACGGAAATTGGCGTGGGCAGCGAGAGGAATTGCTTCAGCTGCCGATCAATCTCCGCCCAGTCCAGATCACGTGCGACGGCGCGCGCCCGGGGTGAGGGGCGAGAGAGTGTCAGCACCAATTGTTCTTCAGGTTCAGGACGCCGCCACTCGGCAAGGTTTCCGGTCAGCAGTTGAGTCAGACTCGCACCGGTTTGCGCCGCGATCTTCAGACTGGCATCGATTGTCGGTGTGCCATCGCCCTTTAGCCAGTAATTGATCGTACTTTTGGCCACCCCGATACGCCGCGCAAATGACGCACTTTGCCCGTTATCCATTTCCGCGATCAGCAGTGTGATGGAGTCGACAAGGCTCTCCCGTGTCGGGGTTGACGACAATTGGCCGTGCTGCGCGACCAGATCGCCGATCTGACGTGCCCTCCAACGCGCGGCCGGATCAACGGGTGTCGCCATCGTGTCGGCGTCTCCCAGGAATCCGCCGCAGTGCGCGCACCAACCAGGGACCACATATGGCGCCGTGTGGCGAATCTTGTGTTTTCCGCAGTGTGGACACTGCGTCGTCAAAGCGATGCCGTGAGTCGAACAGACCGTTACCGCGGTCGGCTCCCAGGTAAGGCGAAAGTACGGCTCACGTCCGTCGGCAAGGTCATCTGCCAGGCACGCCGGACAGAACTGCCCGCAGTTTGCGATCGCCAGCCCATTCTGTGCGATCACCTGTCGCCAAGGAGCGAATGTGAGCTGGTCCAGTCCTTCAACGGCAGTCAGTGCCGATAGTGCGGACGACCAGGTTACGGCGGAATCCCCGATGCCGGCAATTCGCCGCTGATGCCATTCGAAGTTGGGTATCACGTCATGCTCGAACCGTTGTGCGATCGTGCGGGAAAGCACGAGCGTGGAGACCGAGTGCGAAACTGCCAGCCGGCAGAAGTAGCTGGACAGACTTTCAACCTGGCCCGTCCCGGACGCGATCGGCTGAAGGGCATGCAGTTCAGAGCGCGGGTTGTTCGCGATCGAGTTCATGCCACCTCCCGCGCGCTGCCTGCGCCGCCTTTGCGGCTCTTCGTGAGGCGCAGCGCCCGCGTCATGCTCGGATCGATTGCCGCCTCGCCGGCAAGGATTTCTTCGAGAATCCGGCTCCGCTGAGCTTCGTTCAGGAGTGCACGCTCCAGCGCCCCGTCCGTCCAACCCCCCTCTGCTCGAGCGAATCGCTCAGCGCGGGCGAGCACGCCGCTCAACGTTCCGATGCAGCCAAGCGTGTTTTCGTGCAGCGCGGCGCTGTGTTGAAACAGTCGGTCACCCCAGAGATCCAGGCGGCTGTCCTGGAATTTCTGCAGGCAGCGCCCGAATGCCCACACGTCTTCGGGGCGGTCCTGCATGTAGCGTTCGAAATGAACAACGTGAATGCGTCGCGCGAGCTGGCCGGATAGCGCCACCAGCGGGTACAGATCGTAAGAGCCGACCATGACTATTTGGGCACTGCTCTTGTTCGCAAGTGATTTAAGCGTGTCGAGCTGGATCTGCAGACGATTCGGACGTGTCTGCTGAATGATGTGGACAGCTTCATCAATTGCCAGAAAGCGGGTTTCCCGCTCCTTCAAGCAACGCTCGACGGCGGTTCGCAACCCTGCGAGGCCGTTGAGGCTCATCCCGCGCGGTTTCATCATCCGTCCAGTGGCTGGGTCGATGCCGTAAGCAACTCTCGGAGCACTGAGGTCTTCGCCTAACTGGGCCAGGACTTGCATGTAAAACATGCGCCAAGAGAAATCGTCTTCGCCCGACGTCGGGGCTTCGACATAGGCTGCGGGAATCAGCCCGGCATTCGCCGTCATCTCAGCTACCGCGTCAGCCATCGCCTGCTCGACCATATATTTGGCGAGCGTGCTTTTGCCCACACCTGTTGGTCCTACAACAAGCAAGATGCTGCTCTGACTACCAGGGTGAATCAGGGTGTTTAGTTCATCTAGAACCCTTTCGATCCTCGGGTGCTTGAGACGGAGCTCATGCCAAGGTTGTGGGGGGGTGGATACCGGCGTCAGCGCCGGTGCAGTGATCGGGTGTGTCATGGGTTAGCCTTAAAATGTGTCAAAGTCGGGAAAGATTTCCGTTGCTGGCGTTTCGCTCAGCGGATCGGACGAAAGTGCCGTTGCAGATGGCCTGTTGTCTGCCGCAGATTCGGCAGGTCTCGATGTTTCCTTGGAAAGGCGGCGTTCCTTCAACGGGACAACTGGACTGATACTTGCCAGCTGCAAGCCGTTGTAGAGCGTCTTGTTTTCTGACTGACGGTCCATTTCGATCGCCAGTGCGCCGTCGGGCGTGAAGGTCTGCACGAATTCGCGCAGGCGCTGCGCGGACTTCTCATCTGAAATCGGGTGGCCGCTGCGGTGCGTGTACTCTTCCGTAAGCGCCCTGCGCTCAAGCTCGGTGAGTTGACCAAGCCCGATCAACTTGCGACAGACTGCGTGCACCCATCGATCGTTGATGCGGACATACACGGATGACGCATCCCAAGGGTCATAGCGGACCGGCACGGATTTGCCCTGAAGTCGGGGATCCTGAAATTCCGGCGCCCAGTGAAATTGGCTGTTCACCTTGACGCCGTTCTGACTGTGAATCTGTCGCTGCCCGGTTCGATCTGCCGGCGGGCAGGTTGCGATGAGGAAATCCCGGTTAAGCAGGATTTGCCGCTGCGGGCGCGCGCCGCTTTCCCGCAGACCGCGGTTGAAGGCGTCCCGCGGGGTGTCATCGATTGCCGCGTGATACTCGGCGTCGTAGTACTCCATCGCCCAGTGCTGAATGCCGGCGTACATCGCTTCGAGCGTCCACTCAGCAAAGTTCACTGGCAGATGTTTGCCGGTGGTCATCCGCACGTTCTTTGTAGCTTTGGTGTTGCCGGCGAGGTTGTGGATGTACTCGGTATGGGCACGCCCGAAGAGCCGCTCAAGAACAGCGCCGTGGCGCGGCTGTCCGGCAGGGCGGAAGCGCAGATGGGTGCCCAGCGCGATCAGAAAGCTCTCAAAAGCTTCCGACATGAAATCTTTGCCGTTGTCGACAACGATGAATTCAGGCAAGCGTCCGAAACGACCGACCAAGTCTCGCATCACCATCATGACCGAGTGGTACGAGGGCGGATCGAAGGTCAAATAGAAGGCAACGATCCGGCGCGACCACGCGTCAATAGCGAGCGAGAGCCACGGGCGTCCGAGCGGCTTGCCGGTCCGGCTCGGAATCAGCTCGATATCGATCTGGGTATGATCGATATGCACGTACTGGAGCGGCCGGCTGCCATGCGGTGGCGTGTCCGCATAGAGCACGTCCACGTACGTGTCCTGTTGATAAGCCATCCGTTTGCCGTGACGGATGCGCACGTCATGGTTCGTTTCCTGGGTCCTGATGAACGAAATGAGCGTCGGGTAGGAAGGAGGGCGGACACCTGCGTCCGCGCAAGCAACCACTAGCAGCCGGTGACAGTGCTTGTAGTTCTTCGCTTCATGGCTACGCCAGTGCTTATTGATGTTCTCGTCGATCAGGGCCAACTGCTCATCGCTCAGGCGTGCTGTTCGGTTACCGCGCTTATTGGTATGCGGGACGAGCGCGAGGACTTCATTGCCACCGCTGGCCAGAACTGCTTGCTGTCTGCGCTCCCACCGGCGCAATGTGCGATCGGTTACGGTCGCTGCTGAAGGACCTGCGTCGAGTATGGCTTGGCGGCCAATGGCTTCCCTAAGCTCAGATTCACCGACTCGGTTCCAGTCCAGGCAGTTCGTGTCGGGCGGCTTAAGCGCGGTGATCTGTCCCGACTGGTGTGCATCCTTGAGCCATTGCTGATTCAACGTGATCGTGGAGCCGTCCTGCCGGGAGCAAATGACTTCTTTCTCACCGATCAGAAGCATTGTCAGTTCCTGGCGCCCGTATATGAACTGCGCGCCTTCGGCGATATCGAGTGCAAAGGCAGCCAGACCCGGAACGGTCCCTACCCGGGATTCACCCGCCATGAAATCCCGCAGCGTGGTGTCCCGGTAAAGACGGCACCTGCGGATGTCGGACAGTGATTCCCGGTCCAGGTCGGCAACGGCCTGGTTATCTGCGATGGCCTTGTTGAGCGTGTCCGCAGAGAAGCCAAACGGCACGCCGCACAGCTCGGCGATGTAAAGGGCTCCGTGCTCCTTCAACGCCAGATTCAAACGCGTGAGTTCGTGCGCCGGCACCGGCTCGGTTGCCGGGTGAAAGTAGTCAGCCAGATGCAAGAGGTTTTCTACACGGCGGCGGGGGACGGATGCGTCCGTGTAGAGCCGGTAGCGAATGCCGAGCCGGGCGAGCTGCTCTTCGATCTGAAGCGAACACCAGTTGTGAATCGCCCCGGGTTTTGCGGAGGCTCCAACTCTTGAGAAGATGGAGCCATGAACAAGTCAAAGAAGTTCTCCCCTGAAGTACGTGAGCGCGCGGTTCGCC
>NZ_JANINH010000021.1:0-46426 GCF_024580155.1 Methyloversatilis sp. XJ19-13
GGGCGTCTTGAAGCGCGGCATCGCAGGGCTCCGTTGAAGCGATGACCGATCATAACAACGGCATGTAAACGGACGATGAAACGGGTTTTTCTACAGCCTCAACGTAGAGCTAACCGGCGCTGCGCGGCTTTATCGCGCAGCGTCCAGCGACCGAAGGGAGCGAGGTTGAGCGCCATGTTAGGCGCGGCTTTCGTCATACTGATTGAAGCGAATGACATCTTTGTGTAGCCCGTAGACCATCTGGGCGTGATCGACAGGGTTGAACCAGTAGTGCATCCAGCCGTTATCAAGGCGAAGTTCCCAGTTAGTGAGTGGGCCATAGCGAGTGAGATAGGTGTGCACTTTGTTGATTCGCCCTTGTTCGGTTTCTCGTCCGGTGGGGTCGTCGTACCAGACAGACCGGACGATCACGCCTTGCGGATAGACCGCTAGCCCGAACAGCGGTGTTTCAACCCGATAGCAATATTCCCGTTCGGAGTCCTCGCGCGTGGGGCGACCAAAACGCTGCAAGACGGCAACGGCCTCGTCGATCTCTGCGCCAACAGCAATGTGAGGAGTGGCTAGCGTGATCGTCATAAGCGCCTAACGCCGTAGGTGAGAGGACGCCGGAGCGGCACAGCCGCGCAGGGTACCCAAAGCGCAGCTTTGGGCGGTCCTCTCGACCGAGATGTTGGACATCGCCGGAAACTGGAACGAACGTGCGTTGTGCATAGCGAAGCCGCTACCTTTCCACCTTGAACTGAACTTAAACGGCAGCACGGCCCTTGCTACCGGCTGCCGCCCTCAATGCCTCGAAACACTTGCACACGGGCATGGCGCAACAAGGGGCGCCACATTGCCTGCCAGGCGGATGCACTTCGATCCGCGACTCGGCCTGGTGGCTGACTTCGTGATTCGCTTCAACCTTGACCTGCTGCCTGCGACGACAGCACCGGTGATGCCCAACGTTGATTTCTACAGCAGTTTTGACGAATGAATAAGTTCACTGCCGGATAACTCCTGTTGTGCAATCGGCTGTAGAGCCCTTGCAGTATTGGTTTTCGCGCACTATGCTGTATATTCATACAGCATTAAAACGCCATGAAAAACCTCACTTCGGATTTGCCGCCGCTTCGTGCCACGCGAGTACTTGACCAGTTGCGGGAACGCATTCGGTATCTGCACTACAGCTTACGGACGGAAAAGACCTATGTCTATTGGGTGCGCACCTTCATCCGGTTCCATCGGTTGCGACATCCGGCGCAGATGGGGCGCGCCGAGATCGAGGCGTTTCTGGGCTGGCTGGCGGACGAGCGGGCGGTGTCGGCATCGACACACAAGCAGGCACTGTCGGCGCTGTTGTTTTTCTACGGCAAGGTACTGGGCATCGACCTGCCGTGGATGAACGATATCGGCCGGCCGCGCACGAAACGTCGCCTGCCGGTGGTGCTGACACCCGACGAAGTGGCCCGTCTGCTCTGCCTGATTGCGGGCGAGCATCGCCTGCTCGCTCAGCTTCTGTACGGTACCGGCATGCGCATCAACGAAGGTCTGCGATTGCGCGTAAAGGACATCGATTTCGAGCGTCTTACGGTCATCGTCCGTGAAGGCAAGGGCGGCAAGGACCGCGCAGTGATGCTGCCTGAGTGCCTCATCTGGCCGCTGCGCGAGCAGCTGGCGCGCGCCCGGGTGCTGTGGAACGACGACCGTCGACGCGGGCGCGAGGGTGTGGAGATGCCGGATGCGCTGGCTCGCAAATACCCGCGCGCGGGTACATCGTGGGCGTGGTTCTGGGTGTTTCCGCAGGCTGACGTGTCGGTTGATCCGCGCAGCGGCGTGGTGCGCCGCCACCATATGTATGACCAGACCTTTCAGCGCGCTTTCAAGCGGGCGGTGGTGCACTCCGGTGAGCCGGGTGCGGGAGTGCTGTCAAGTCGTGCTGGGTTGTGGGAGCGATCCATTGATCGCGAATCCGGTGCGCCAAGTCGCGGCCGGCATTTGCTCAACGCACCATTCGCGATCAATGGATCGCTCCCACAACTTCACCGCTTCCACAGCGGTTCAAAGCCGGCGGCGGGGTGCGCAGCCCGATGGATGCGCTGCCTGCGCTGGGGCTGTCGCCCTGAAGTGCGCAGGCGGCAGGCGGGCGATCACTCCGGCGTACGCGGTACCTCTTCATGCACGCCGCGGATCACCTTCACCAGGCAGAACAGAAAACCGGCCACGCCAAGCAGGGCCAGTGGCAGGGACTGCCACAGCGGCCAGCCGCCGTTGTGACTGTCATCGATGACATTGACCAGGCTCAGCGTGATGCCGGACATGCCGACGATGGCGAAGGCGAGGGCGGCGAAGAAGAAGAGGACGCGCATGGTGTGGGGTTCCGTTGGGTATTTCGTCGCGCCGGCGATCGGGCCGGTGAGCCGGGTGCGGGAGCGGGAGCGGGAGCGGGAGCGATGTTGTGTCGTGGGAGCGATCCATTGATCGCGAATGGCGCGTTGATCAGATGCCTGCCGCGACTTGGCGCACCGGATTCGCGATCAATGGATCGCTCCCACAACTTCATCGCTTCCACAGCGGATCAAAGCCGTCAGGCGGGTCAGCCGGCGAGCTTCTTCTTCAGCAGTTCATTCACCTGCGCCGGGCTGGCCTTGCCTTTGCNCAGCGGATCAAAGCCGTCAGGCGGGTCAGCCGGCGAGCTTCTTCTTCAGCAGTTCATTCACCTGCGCCGGGCTGGCCTTGCCTTTGCTGGCTTTCATGACCTGGCCGACCAGCGCGTTGAAGGCCTTGTCCTTGCCGGCGCGGTATTCCTCGACCGATTTGGGGTTGGCGGCCAGCACCTCGTCGATGATGGGTTCGATGGCCGACACGTCGGTGACCTGTTTCAGGCCCTGGGCTTCGATGACGGCGTCGGCAGTCTGACCTTCGCCGCTCCACAGCGCTTCGAACACCTTCTTCGCGATGTTGTTCGAAATGGTGCCGTCGGCGATGCGCGCGACCAGGCCGGCGAGCTGCGACGGCGTGACCGGGCTTTGCGCGATGTCGCGCTCTTCGCGGTTGAGCCGCGCGGCCAGTTCGCCCATGACCCAGTTGGCCAAAGGCTTCGCCTGCGCCGCGCCGACGACGGTCAGCGCGTCGAGGTAGTACTGCGCCATTTCACGGCTGGCGGTCAGGCCGGCGGCGTCGTAGGGCGACAGGCCGTAGTCGGCCTGCAGCCGGGCCGACAGCGCGACCGGCAGCTCGGGCATTTCGCTGCGCACGCGTGCTATCCAGTCGGCGGCGATGACCAGCGGCGGCAGGTCGGGGTCGGGGAAGTAGCGGTAGTCGTGCGCGTCTTCCTTGCTGCGCATGGCCCGGGTTTCACCGGTGTCCGGGTCGAACAGCACGGTGGCCTGCTGGATCTTGTGGCCGTCTTCGATCTGCTCGATCTGCCACTGGATTTCGAAGTCGATCGCCTGCTGCATGAAGCGGAAGCTGTTCAGGTTCTTGATTTCGCGCCGCGTGCCGAGCGGCTCGCCCGGGCGGCGCACGCTCACGTTGGCGTCGCAGCGGAAGCTGCCTTCCTGCATGTTGCCGTCGCAGATGTCGACCCAGCGCACCAGCGCATGCAGCGCGCGCGCATAGGCCACCGCTTCGGCGCTCGACGTCATGTCCGGCTCGCTGACGATTTCCAGCAGCGGCGTGCCGGCGCGGTTCAGATCGATACCCGACATGCCATGGAAATCTTCGTGCAGGCTCTTGCCGGCGTCTTCTTCCAGGTGCGCACGGGTCAGGCGCACCACCTTCTCGTACGCCTTGTCACCGTCGCCGACGCGTATCGTCAGCGCGCCGCCCTGCACCACCGGCAGTTCGTACTGGCTGATCTGGTAACCCTTCGGAAGATCCGGGTAGAAGTAGTTCTTGCGCGCGAACACCGAACGCTGCGCGACCTCGCCGCCCACCGCGAGACCGAAACGGATGGCGCGCTCGACCGCAGCGCGGTTCATCACCGGCAGCACGCCGGGCAGCGCCAGATCGACCGCGCTGGCCTGCACGTTCGGCGCGGCGCCGAACGCGGTCGGGCTGCCGGAGAAGATTTTCGAGGTCGTGTTGAGCTGGCTGTGTGTCTCCAGCCCGATCACGACTTCCCAGTTGGCTCTGCTCATCGCGTTCTCTTTCCGTGTCTTTCCGTCTTGCGGTTACCGGCAGGTGCCGGTCTTGCGGCTCACCAGGGTGGGCCACAGGTATTCGTGCGCGCCGGGCGAGCACTGGCTGGCGCAGTTCTGGTACGACACCGTGACCTGGTCACCCTGTTCCCACATGCGCACCGTGCAGGCGCCGGCGACCAGCGTCGGCGTCGGCATGAAGGCGGTCTGGCGGAACGCCGCGAGGTCGAAACTGCAGCGACCCTTGCTGCCCATGTCGACCTGCGACCAGAAGCGCTGCACGCGCGACGCCTGCACGTCGAGCACCAGCCGGCCTTCGGTGCCCACGTCGTCGCGGTAGCTGCATTCGGTCTTCACCGCCAGCGGCCGCTCCGGGATCGGCAGCGGCTTGGTGCTCTTGATCGGCGGCGCCGGCCGTCTGGCTTCCGGTGCGCTCGCCGGCGCCGGCGCCGGCTGCGGTCGCGTCGCGGTCGGTGGTTGCGGCGCGAACTGCGCGCAGCCGGCGACCAGCGCCGCCGTCAGCGCGGCCGCGAGCGGCAGTCCGCGCAGCCACCGGCGACTCACAGCAGACTGTCCCGCAGTGCGCGCAGGCCGTCCGGCATGGTGAGCGACTGCTCGTCCCAGCCTTCGATGCGCAGCACGTCGTCGAGCGCGGCTTCGAGCACCGCGTGGGCGCGCTCGGCCGCCTCGGCGATGCGCCGGTGCGTGTCGGCCAGCTGCGGCATTTCGTCCATGCAGGTCAGCTGGTACTGGTGCAGCTTGCGCAGTTCGAGCATCTGGGTGGCGACCTGAGCCGGGCAGGCGCACATGTAGATGCCCGCCTGGTTCAGGATGTGCTTGAGCTGTTCGGTACTGTAGCGGTAACGCTGCGAGGTGCTCATGGTGGCTTACCCGGGTGGCGTGCGCAGGTGCCAGTCGGTCGCCTGCTGGAAGCGGTGCGCAGCACCCAGCATGCGCGCCTCGTCGAAATAGTTGCCGACGATCTGCAGACCGATAGGCAGACCCGCGGGCCGGTCGCCGGCGCCAAAGCCGCACGGAATGCTCATGCCGGGCAGGCCAGCCAGATTGACCGAGGTGGTGTAGATGTCGCCCAGATACATCGACAGCGGATCGTCCGCCTTGTCGCCGATGCCGTAGGCGACGGTCGGCGTGGTCGGGCCGAGGATGAGGTCGCAGTCGCGGAAAGCCGCGCGATAGTCGTCGGCGATCAGCCGGCGCACGCGCTGCGCCTGCAGGTAGTAGGCGTCGTAGTAGCCGTGCGACAGCACATAGGTGCCGATCAATATGCGCCGCTTCACTTCCTCGCCGAAACCCTGGGCGCGCGTCTTGGCGTACATGTCGTTCAGGTCGCGGTACTCGGGCGCGCGGTAGCCGTAGCGCACGCCGTCGAAGCGGTTCAGGTTCGAACTGGCTTCGGCCGGCGCGATCACGTAGTAAGCCGGCACGGCGTAACCGGAGCGCGGCAGGCTGACCTCGACCGTGCGGGCGCCGAGCGTGCGGAAGGTGGCCAGCGCGGCTTCGACCGCGGCACGCACGTCGTCCGACATGCCTTCGCCGAAGAATTCCTTCGGCACGCCGATGCGCAGGCCGGCCAGCGGGGCGTCGAGCGCGCGCGTGTAGTCTTCCGGCGCGCGTTCGAGGCTGGTGGCGTCGCGTGTGTCGAAACCTGCGAAGGCGTTGAGCAGCAGTGCGCAGTCTTCCGCGGTGTGCGCCATCGGACCGCCCTGGTCCAGGCTGGAGGCGTAGGCGATCATGCCCCAGCGCGACACGATGCCGTAGGTCGGCTTGATGCCGGTGATGCCGCAGAACGCGGCCGGCTGGCGGATCGAGCCACCGGTGTCGGTGCCGCTGGCCGCCGGCGCAATGCCGGCCGCGACCGCCGCCGCCGAACCGCCGGACGAGCCGCCAGGCACGGCGTCGAGCTGCCACGGGTTGTGCACCACGCCGTAGTGGCTGGACTCGTTGGTCGAGCCCATCGCGAACTCGTCCATATTGGTGCGGCCCAGCGTCACCAGACCGGCCGCGCGCGCGCGCTCGATCAGGCCGGCGTCGTAGGGCGCGGCGAAGTTCTCCAGCATCTTCGAGCCACAGCGCGCATGCCAGCCGGTCTGGCAGAAGATGTCCTTGTGCGCGATCGGCACGCCGGTCAGCGGGCCCGCGCGGCCTTCGGCGCGCAGCGCGTCGGCGGCACGCGCCTCAATCAGCGTCTGCGCCTCGTTCAGTTCGACAAAGGCGTTCAGCGCCGGATTGGCGGCCTGGATCTTCGCCAGATAGTCCTGCGCCAGCTCGACCGCCGACACTTCGCCGGCCGCGAGCCGGGCAGACAGCTGCTTGACGGTGTCCATCGTTCGATCACTCATTCAATCACCCTCGGCACCAGATACAGGCCGTTCTCGACCGCCGGCGCGACCGCCTGGTAAGCGCTGCGGTGGTCGGTTTCGCTGACTGCGTCGTCGCGCAGGCGCAGCACGAGATCGGTGGCGTGCGCCATCGGCTCGACGCCGGTGGTGTCGATCGCCTGCAGTTGCTCGATCAGGCCGAGCATGGAGCCGAGTGCGTCGCGGGTGCGTTCGAGCTGGCCGTCAGCGAGCTCGATGCGCGCCAGCTTCGCGATATGGCGGACTTGTTGGTCGGTCAGGGACATGGCGGGGCTGTGTGGGTTGCCGGATGCCGGGGCACCCGCGGACAAAGATGTTTCTGTTCAAGGGGTCGGGGTGTGTTGGGTTATCATTATGAACTATTCAGGCTGCCCGCCCGGCCGCTGCAAACACCTCCGGCCGCGCCCGGCGCATTGAGGCAGCTCGATGTCACCCCCGGGTGAAGACTGATCCGGCCCAAACCCGTACAGACCGCCTGCGGTCGCTTCCACATAAGACACTTCATGTTCGGTTTCCTGCGTTCCTATTTTTCCAACGACCTGGCCATCGACCTCGGCACCGCCAACACGCTGATCTACGTGCGCGGCCAGGGCATCGTGCTGGATGAACCGTCGGTCGTCGCCATCCGCACCGAAGGCGGCCCCAACGCCAAGAAGACCATCCAGGCGGTGGGCCTGCAGGCCAAGCTCATGCTCGGCAAGACGCCCGGCAACATCACGGCCATCCGGCCGATGAAGGACGGCGTGATCGCCGACTTCACAGTGACCGAGCAGATGCTCAAGCAGTTCATCAAGCGGGTGCACGATTCGCGTCTTTTTTCACCCAGCCCGCGCATCATCATCTGCGTGCCGTGCGGCTCGACCCAGGTCGAGCGCCGCGCCATCCGCGAATCGGCGCTCGGCGCCGGCGCGAGTCAGGTGTACCTGATCGAGGAGCCGATGGCCGCGGCGATCGGCGCCGGCCTGCCGGTGTCCGACGCGACCGGCTCGATGGTGGTCGACATCGGCGGCGGCACCACCGAAGTCGGCGTGATTTCGCTCGGCGGCATGGTGTACGCCGGCAGCGTGCGCGTCGGCGGCGACAAGTTCGACGAAGCCATCATCAATTACATCCGCCGCAACTACGGCATGCTGATCGGCGAAACGACGGCCGAGGCGATCAAGAAGGAAATCGGCTCCGCCTTCCCTGGCTCCGAAGTGAAGGAAATGGAAGTCAAAGGCCGCAACCTTGCCGAAGGCATTCCGCGCAGCTTCACCATTTCGTCCAACGAAATTCTCGAAGCGCTGACCGAGCCGCTGAACCAGATCGTGTCGGCGGTGAAAAGCGCACTCGAACAGACGCCGCCCGAACTGGGCGCCGACATCGCCGAACGCGGCATGGTGCTGACCGGTGGCGGCGCGCTGCTGCGCGACCTGAACCGCCTGCTGATGGAAGAAACCGGTCTGCCGGTGGTGGTGGCCGACGACCCGCTGACCTGCGTGGTGCGCGGTTCGGGCACCGCGCTGGAAAAGATGGATCAGCTGGGCAGCATCTTCGCCAACGAGTGACACGCCGCATGATGGCTCACCGGTCCCTGCCCGCCGCCTCGACGGTGCCGCGGGACCGGCACCGCCCGCGCCGCGGGCTTGCTTCGACCCCCTCGGTTTCCTGATTCATGGTTTCTCCGGTCGCCGGACATTCCCCGCCCCCGTTCTTCCGGCGCGGCCCGGCTCCGCTGGCCCGCCTGGTGGTGCTGGTGAGCGCTGCGCTCACGCTGATCGTCGTCGATCACCGCCTGAACTACCTCGAATTGCTGCGCCAGGGTCTGTCGGTGGTCACCACGCCGCTGCAGGTCGCCGCCGGCATGCCGGTCACCGGCGTGCGCTCGGCCGGTGAATACTTCGCCGACCTCGCCCGGCTGCAGGCTGAAAACGAGGACCTGCGCCGCGAACAGGTCGCGCTGGGCACGATACGGCTGCGCCAGGAACAGCTCGATCTCGAAAACACCCGCCTGCGCGCGCTGCTCGACATGCGCGAACGGGTGCAGGTGAATGCCCAGGTGGCCGAGGTGATCTATGCCGTGCGCGACCCGTTCTCGCGCCGCGTGGTGGTCGACAAGGGCCTCACCCAGGGCATCGAGCCGGGCAGCCCTGTGGTCGACGACATCGGCGTGATCGGCCAGGTCACGCGGGTCTATCCGCTGAACGCCGAAGTCACGCTGATTTCCGACAAGGACCAGGCGCTGCCGGTGCAGATCGCCCGCACCGGCGTGCGCGCGGTGATGTTCGGCGCCGGCAGCGGCGCGCTTGAACTGCGCTACCTGGCAACCGACGTCGATCTGCGCGAGGGCGATCGCATCGTCACCTCGGGGCTGGACGGCGTGTTCGCACCCGGTTTGCCGGTGGCGCGCGTCAAGTCGGTCGACCGCGACGGCTCGGGCGGCTTCGTGCGCATCCTGTGCGTGCCGCTGGCCGGCGTCGAATCGCATTCCACGGTGCTCATCATGACGCCCGGCAAGCCAGTGCTGCCGGCAGACGACGCGGCGGCCACCGCCGGCAGCGCCCGCGCGGAAAAGGCGGTCAAGCCATGAACCAGCCCAGCTTCAGTTCGCGTCGCATCCTGCGCCCGGTCCGGCCGTGGTTCATCTGGCTGTCGATGATGTTCGCGCTGCTGCTCAACCTGATGCCGCTCGGCCGCACGCCGATGCTGCCCGACTGGGTGGCGCTGGTGCTGTGCTTCTGGTGCGTGCGCGAGCCGCTGCGCGCGGGCATGGGCGCGGGCTTCGTGTTCGGCCTGCTGATGGACATCGGCCACGGCAGCCTGATGGGCCAGCACGCGCTGGCCTATGTGCTGCTCGCCTACACCGCCGGTACGTTTTCGCGCCGCATCCTGTGGTTCGGACCGCTGCAGCAGTCGCTGCACGTGCTGCCCATGCTGGTCGGCACGCAGCTGGTCATGCTGTGCGTGCGCCTGTCGACCGACGCGGAATTTCCTGGTCTGGGCTATTTCGCCGGCAGCGTCATCGCCACGCTGCTGTGGCATCCGATCAGCTTCGTGCTGTTGCTGCCGCAGTACCGGCCGGAGGACAAGGATGAAAACCGGCCAATCTGAGCGCGCTGCGAAACCCCTTGCGACGGAGGCCGGCTTTGCACAGCCGGCCCGTTCGACAGGCGCAGCGCCATGCGCTGCGAAACCCCTTGCAACGGAGGCCGGCTTTGCACAGCCGGCCCGTTCGACTGGCGCAGCGCCATGCGCTGCGAACCCCCTTGCAACGGAGGCCGGCTTCGCACAGCCGGCCCGTTCCACAGGCGCAGCGCCTTGCGCTGCGCCTGTCGAACGGGCCGGCGGTGCAAAGCCGGCCTCCGTCGCAAGGGGTTTCGCAGCGCCTTGCGCTGCGAAACCCCTTGCAACGGAGGCCGGCTTTGCACAGCCGGCCCGTTCGACAGGCGCAGCGCCATGCGCTGCGAAACCCCTGTCTCACCCCCACCGAGGGGGCTGCGCTCGCCCTTGGGGGCGGCCCGGCGGGCGGCGCTCGGCCCCCACGCTCACCGCGTTCGCTGGGCGACGATGAACGATCTGCACAGCCCGGAAATCCAGCTGGTGCGCTTCCGCCGCCGCGTGCTGTTCGCCGGCGCGCTGGTGCTGGTGTGCTTTTCGCTGCTGCTGGCGCGCTTCGTCTGGCTGCAGGTGGTGATGCACGACTACTACCGCACGCGCGCCGAAGACAACCGCATCGCGCTGCTGCCGGTGACGCCGAACCGCGGCCTCATCGTCGACCGCAAGGGCGAGGTGCTGGCGCGCAATTATTCGGCGTACACGCTTGAGATACAGCCGTCGCGCGTCGACAACCTCGACCGCACGATCGACGAGCTGGCGGCCATCGTCCATATCGAGGCGCGCGACCGCAAGCGCTTCCGCAAGCTGATGGACGAATCACGCAACTTCGATTCGCTGCCCATCCGGACCCGGCTCAACGACCAGGAAGTGGCGCGCTTCATTGCGCAGCGCTATCGCTTCCCGGGCGTCGAGGTGCGCGCCCGGCTGTTCCGCCAGTACCCGAACGCCGAACTGGCGTCGCACGTGCTCGGCTACATGGGCCGCATCAACCGGCGCGACGCCGAGCGCATCCAGGAATCGGACGACGCGGCGAACTACCGCGGCACCGACCACATCGGCAAGAGCGGGCTGGAACAGCACTATGAACGAGAGCTGCACGGTCTGACCGGCGTCGAGCAGGTCGAGGTGACCGCCGCCGGGCGCGCAGTGCGCGTGCTGTCGCGCACGCCGCCGCAGCAGGGCAACAACCTGCGGCTGACGCTCGACGCGGGGCTGCAACGCGTCGTCGAAACCGCGTTCGGCGACCGACGCGGTGCGCTGGTGGCGATCGAGCCGTCGACCGGCGGCGTGCTGGCGCTGGTCAGCAAGCCGACCTTCGACCCCAATCTGTTCGTCGATGGCATCGACACCACCAGCTGGGACGCGCTGAACAACTCGCCTGACCATCCGCTGCTCAACCGCGCCATCTATTCCGCCTACCCGCCGGGGTCCACCTTCAAGCCCTTCATGGCACTCGGTGCGCTGACCGCCGGCAAGCGCACACCGCAATTCGCCATCGCCGATCCGGGCCACTTCGACTTCGGCGGCCACCGCTTCCGCGACGACAAGGTGGGCGGCCACGGCTCGGTCGACATGCACAAGTCCATCGTGGTGTCGTGCAACACCTATTACTACCGGCTCGCGGCCGACTGGGGCATCGACGGCATTTCGAACTTCATGGGTCAGCTCGGGCTGGGCAGCCGCACCGGCATCGACATCGACGGCGAATCGACCGGCGTGCTGCCGTCGCGGGCGTGGAAGAAGAAGCGCTTCAAGCGGCCCGACCAGCAGAAGTGGTATGCCGGCGAGACCATTTCGGTCGGCATCGGCCAGGGTTACAACGCCTACACGATGATCCAGCTGGCGCACGCCACCGCCATCCTGGCCGCCGACGGGGTCGTGTACCGGCCGCATGTGGTGCGCCAGATCGAAAATTCGCGCACCGGCGCCATCCAGCTGATCGAACCGGAACCGGTGCGCAGGGTCGATCTCAGGCAGGCGGATATCGACGTGATCAAGCGCGCCATGGAAGACGTGAACCGCGTCGGCACCGGCGCGCGCGCCTTTGCCGGCGCGCCGTATGTCGCGGCCGGCAAGACCGGCACGGCGCAGGCCTTTTCGCTGCGCGGTGGCGACCTGAAAACCAGCAAGCTGACGGAAAGGCTGCGCGACCACGCACTGTTCATCGCCTACGCACCGGCCGACGACCCGAAGATCGCGCTGGCCGTGCTGGTCGAGAACGCAGGTTTCGGTTCGCAATCGGCGGCGCCGATCGCGCGCCAGGTGTTTGACTACTATCTGCTGGGCAACCTGCCGGCCGGCCCGGCGCCAGAGGACACGGATGCAACTGACAGCGAATAGGTGGCTGTGGCTGCGCGGCACGCTGGGCAACGTGCTGGGCA
The DNA here is from genome assembly GCF_024580155.1 of Methyloversatilis sp. XJ19-13. NCBI lineage: Bacteria > Pseudomonadati > Pseudomonadota > Betaproteobacteria > Nitrosomonadales > Sterolibacteriaceae > Methyloversatilis > Methyloversatilis sp. XJ19-13. The sequence goes on from NZ_JANINH010000021.1 coordinate 11,977, forward strand.
AGCTCGATCTGCCGCTGGTGATCATCGCGGGCACGCTGCTGGCGCTGGCCACGCTGGTCATGGCGAGCGCCACGGCCGACTTCGGTTTCCGCTTCGACGCCCATCTGGTCAATCTTGCGGCCGGCCTGACGGTGATGTTGCTGGTGGCACAGATTCCGCCGCTGCGCCTGATGCAGCTGGCGCTGCCGTTCTATCTGCTGGGTGTCGTGCTGCTGATCGGCGTCGAACTGTTCGGTGAAACGTCCAAGGGCGCGCAGCGCTGGCTCGACATCGGCTTCACGCGCATCCAGCCCTCGGAAATGCTGAAGATTTCGGTGCCGCTGATGCTCGCCTGGTATTTCCACCGCCACGAATCGCAGTTGCGGGTACGCGACTTCCTGGTCGCGCTGGTCATCCTGATCATTCCGGTCGGCCTCATCTTCCATCAGCCGGATCTGGGCACCGCCATCCTGGTGCTGGCGGCCGGCGTGTTCGTCATCTTCTTCGCCGGGCTGTCCTGGAAGCTCATCATTCCGGTTCTGGTGATCGGCGTGGTGGCGATCACCACGTTGGCGGTCGAGGGCGACGCGCTGTGCGCCGAAGGCGTCAAGTGGCCGGGCTTCAAGGACTATCAGCGCCAGCGCGTGTGCACGCTGCTCGACCCGACCGCCGACCCGCGCGGCAGCGGCTTCCACATCATCCAGTCCAGCATTGCGATCGGCTCCGGCGGCGTGTTCGGCAAGGGCTGGAAGGAGGGCACGCAGACCCACCTCGAATTCGTACCCGAGCGCCACACCGACTTCATCTTTGCGGTGATGGCGGAAGAGTTCGGCCTGCTCGGCTGCCTCGTGCTGCTCGCCATATATATATTGCTGATCGGCCGCGGCCTGATGATTGCGGCCAGCGCACCGCTGCTGTTCTCGCGCCTGCTGGCCGGGGCGATTTCGCTGTCGTGCTTCACCTACGCCTTTGTGAACATGGGCATGGTGACCGGCGTGCTGCCGGTGGTCGGCGTGCCGTTGCCCTTCGTGAGTTACGGCGGCACCGCGCTGGTCACGCTGTGCATCGGTCTGGGCCTGCTGATGTCGATCGAGGCGCACCGGCGGTCCCGCCGGCGCGACCGCTGAGCCGATGATCGCCGTCCGCAGCCTGTGCCCGGTGGCGCTGTGCGCCGCGCTGGCCGGCTGCGCCGGCGTACCGGTCAGCGAGCCGCCGACCTCCTCCGCCCCCACCCGCTCCGCACCCGCGACAAGCACCGCGCCGGTCGCCGCCCCTGCGCCCTCCGGCAAACCGCGTGCGGGCGGTTTCTACCTCGACGACGGCCCGGGCGACAACGCCCCCGATGCACAGACGCTGGCCGCGATTCCCGACGCCGTGCCGCGCGACGAGCCGCTGCACCGCTTCGCCAACCGGCCGTACAGCGCGCTCGGCCTGAATTTCGTGCCGCTGACCGAACACCGGCCCTTCCGCCAGCGCGGGCGCGGCAGCTGGTACGGCCGCAAATTCCACGGTCAGAAAACATCGAGCGGCGAGCCGTACGACATGTACGGCATGACGGCCGCCCATGCCACCCTGCCCATCCCGAGCTATGCGCGGGTGACCCATCTGGCCAGCGGCCGCTCGGTCGTGGTGCGGGTGAATGACCGGGGCCCGTTCAAGCCCGGCCGCGTGATCGATCTGTCGTGGACCGCAGCCGCCAAGCTCGGCTATGTGAACGACGGCAGCGCCGAGGTCGAGGTCGAGGCGGTGTTCGCACCGGGCAGCGCCGGCGACCTGCTGGCCCGGCGCGCCGCCGGGCAGCCGGAGATCGCGCGCCCCGCACCGGGGCCGGCAGCGCCCGCCGACGACGTGATCGCCGCGCTGGCCGCCGACGGCGCGACCGACGCGCCGACCGATGGCCACTGGCTGCAGCTGGGCGCCTTCAGCACGCTCGACAACGCACAGGCGCTGTCGCGCCGGATCGCCGCAGCGCTCGGTGATCTGGCCGACCGGATCAGCGTATCGAGCGACGGCGACCGCCACCGCGTGCGCGCCGGCCCGTTCGGGAGCCGCGACGCGGCGCAGGGCGCCGCCCGCGCGCTGCGCGACCAGCTCGGCCTGGAAGCGCTGCTGATCACACGCTGATTGTTCCGCCGATCGTTCCGTCGGCTGTCCCGCCGATCGTGCACTGATCGCACCGGGAGCAAGGCTCGCAGCGCGCCGTAACACCTGCATACGAGCCATTACAGAGTTTGCTACATCCGCCTGCAACACTGCATGCGTCGCGGTCCCGCTCCGGTGACCGCATTTCGCAGGCAGCGTCCGCCATGTCCTCCCCCCGCAATTGCCTTCAGCCTGTCTGGCGATCCGGCCTGACGGCCGCCCTGTGCGCCGGCCTGCTCGCCGCCTGCGCCTCGCCGCCGCGGCCGGCACCCTACACCGGGTCGCCGCGGCCACCGCCGGTGAAGGCGGTGACCGATCTGTCGGTCTATCCGTCGCGCGGCCAGAACGCCACCACGCAGCGGCGCGACCGCTACGAATGCAACGCCTGGGCGGTCGGTGAATCCGGCTTCGATCCGGCGACCCACCGCACCGTGCCGACACCGGTCCCGCGCGTCGAGGCGGATCCGCCGTCCGGCTACGGGCTGGCGGCCGGCACGGTGACCGGTGCCGTCATCGGCGCCGCGGTCGGCAGTCCGTACCACACGGGGCAGGGCGCGGCGATCGGTGCCGTGGTCGGCGCGGCCGCCGGTGCGGCATCGGACGCCTCGCGCGAAGCGCGTGCCGCCCGAGTCGAGGACGCCTATGCGCAGCGCGCCGCACAGCGCGACGCTGCCGGCAGCGAACAGGCGAACCGCTACCGGCGCGCGCTCATCGCCTGCCTCGAAGGCCGCGGCTACGCCGTGCGCTGATCACACCGCATTCACCACAGGGACGACGCATCATGGAACACGGTGACACGCAGTACACCCGTCACACCCGGCTCGGCCGCACCGGCGCAGCCCTCGTTGCGCTGCTGCTTCTGGGCAGCAGCGCCGCGTTTTCGCAGGAAGGCGGCGGTGACCGGGGCGATCGCGGTGGCGCACGCCAGGGTCAGGAATCGCGCGGCGAGCGGCAGGGACCGCGCGAAGACCGCGGCGCCCGGGCGCCCCGCGAAGCTCAGCGCGACGGACAACGCAACGCGCAGCGCAGCCCGGAGCGCACCGAACGACGCGACGCTGGTCGCAGCGACATGCGTGGCGACAACCGCGGCGAACGCCGCAGTGACGCCGGGCCGCGCGACGACCGGCGGGGCGATCGCGCCGTGCCGCGCGCCGCCTACCAGAACCGCATCGAGCGGCACGTCCCGCAGGCTTACCACCCGGCTGTGCACAGCCGGCATCCGGCGCACTACCCGGGCCGCGGCGCCGTGGTGCAGCGACTGCCGCGCGACGTGCATGTCCATCATTACCACGGCCGGCCGTACTACCGTTCGAGCGGCGCGTGGTACCGGCCGAGTGGCGCCTGGTTTTCGGTGGTCGGCCCGCCGATCGGTGCCTTCATCACGGTACTGCCCTGGGGTTACTCGGTGATCGACTACGGTGGACGCCCGTACTACCGCTACGACGACGTGTACTACGCGCGGCGCGACGACGGTTATGTTGTGGTCGAGCCGCCGGAAGGCCGGTACGCCGACAGCGAGCCCGCCGGACCGGACGAGCTGTTCGTCTATCCGGCCGCCGGCCAGAGCGCGGAACAGCAGGCGACCGACCGCTTCGAATGTCATGACTGGGCGACCTCCCGGACCGGCTACGACCCGACCCGGGTGTCCGGCGGCGTGCCGCCCGAAGACGCCGCCCCGGCGCGCGCGGCCTACCTGCGCGCGATGACCGCCTGTCTGGAGGCGCGCAACTACACGGTGCGCTGACGCCGGCTGCCGGGCGTCGTCAGCCGGCGTCGGGCGGCGCGTCCGACGGTTCGGCACGAATCTGCTGCACCAGCACCTTGTCGATGCGGTTGCGATCCATGTCCATCACCTCGATCCGCAGACCCGGCATCTCGAAATAGTCGGCCGGCACGGGAATGCGGCCCAGCACGTGCAGCACGAAACCGCCGACGGTATGGAAGCCGCCGCTTTCCTCGCCCGGCAGTTCCTCTTCCAGGCCGACGACCGACTTGAGCTTGCTGATCGACGTGCTGCCATCGACCAGCCACGAACCATCTTCACGCTGCACGATTTCCTGCACCTCGTTGATGTCCTCGACCGAAATATCGCCGACGATGGCGGCCAGTACATCATTCACCGTCACCAGGCCCTGCAGGTCGCCGTACTCGTCGACCAGCAGCGCAAGGTGCTTGCGCGTGCGCCGGAAGTTTTCCAGCAACTGCGCGGTGCTGACCGTGTCGGGCACGTACAGCGGCGGCGTCAGCAGCGCCTCGATGCTGGCGCGGTCTATCGTGATGCCGGCGAGCGAGCGCTTGAGCAGGCTGCCGGTCTGCAGCACGCCGAGCACGTGCTCGACGCCGTCGCGGCACACCAGCACGCGGCTGTACGGGCTGTCGGCGATGCGGGCACGAATGTCCTCTTCCGGGTCATCGAGATCGACCGCAAAAATGTCCTTGCGCGGGGTCATGATGGCGCCGACGCGCTGTTCGTCCAGCCGCAGCACGTTCGACACGATCTGCTGTTCGCTCTGGTGGAACACGCCCGCTTCGGCCCCCTGACCCATCAGTACATTGATTTCCTCGTCGGTGATCGGCGGCTCTTCGGTCTTCCGCGCACCGGCCAGCCGCAGCAGGGTGTTGCTCGACGCCGACAGCACGACCACCAGCGGCCGGGCGATCAGCGCCAGCAGCACCATCGGACGGGAAATCAGCGAGGCGATGGTTTCCGGCGCCAGCAGCGCCAGGCGCTTCGGCACCAGTTCGCCGACCACCACCGAGCAATAGGTGATGCCCACCACGACGATGGACAGCGCGATGGTGCGCGCATAGGGCTCGATCAGCGGGAAGCCGGCCAGCCAGACCGCGAGCGGATCGGCCAGCGCGGTTTCACCCATGGCCCCGCTCAGAATGCCGATCGAAGTGATGCCGACCTGAATCGTGGAAAAAAAATTCGACGGATCTTCATGCAGGCGGACCGCCGCCTGGGCGCCACGGTTGCCGTCATCGGCGAGGCCGATCAGGCGCGCCTTGCGCGAAGAGACGATGGCGATTTCCGACATGGCGAAAACGCCGTTCAACAGGATCAGGGCGAAAAGCAGTGCGATGTCCATGGATCAGGCTACCCGCGCAAGCCGCCCGGACCGGACATGTATCGGGTGTCCAGCACAGGCCGGCGAACTTTCGATGTGGATGGATCGCGCTGTTTCAGGGATGCAGGTCGCGCGCTCCGTTCCGTTTCGTTCCCACACCCGTGCGGCCCCGATGACATTGCAACACTGTCCGCGTGCGGACCGTGTTGCATACCCGTCGGGAAGTCGGCCGCGCGCCGGCCGCTCTCCGCGACGGAAGCCTGCTCTCACTCAGCCGTGCGGCGAACCCACCGTCGTCTTGTTGATGAACACCGCGCGATCGACCGACACCACCCACACCAACCCGTCACCGGTCTGGCCGGTGCAGGCGACGCTGACGATGCGGCGCACGATTTCATCGACCAGTTCTTCCTGCGCGATGATTTCGATGCGTACCTTGGCCGAGTAGTCGGTCAGTTCGTCCTTGATGCTGTGCGGAATGTGGTCGCTGGGCGAACCACAGCCCTCGACCTTGCTGATCGTCATGCCCTGGAAGCCCGGCATTTCGCGCAGCACCGTTCGCAGCCGGGCCAACTTGTTCGGGCGGATGACAGCTCTGATTTCCTTCATTTCAATACTCCTTGAACCTGAGAACCTGGGTTGATCGGCGCAATGGGCAGATTGCATCAGGCCTCGTAGGGCTTGTCGTCAAACCAGGTGTAGAGCGCGGGCACCACGACGAGGGTCAGCAGCGTGCAGGTGATCAGGCCGCCGATCACCACGATGGCGAGCGGCCGCTGCACTTCCGAACCCGGTCCTGTGGCGAACAGGAAAGGCACCAGACCCAGTGTCGCCACGGTGGCGGTCATCATCACCGGCCGGAAGCGCATCTTTGCGCCATGCACGACCGCCTGCATCAGTTCCATGCCTTCGTTGCGCAGGTTGCGGATGTAGGACACCAGTACCACGCCGTTGAGCACCGCGATACCCCACAGCGCGATGAAGCCGACCGACGCGGGCACCGACAGGTATTCGCCGCTGATGAACAGCCCGATCACACCGCCGATCGACGCGAACGGCAGCACCGTGATGATCAGTGTGGCGAACCTGACCGACCCGAACAACAGGAACAGCAGGAAGAAGATCGCTGCCACGGTGATCGGCACGATGATGGACAGGTGACCCAGCGCGCGCTCCATGTTCTGGAACTGGCCGCCCCACTCGAAGTAATAGCCTTCGGGCAATTGGACCTCGGCACCCACCTTCTGTTGCAGTTCGGCCACGAAACCGCCGAGGTCGCGGTTGGCCACATTGATGCCGATGACGATGCGCCGCTTGCCGGTTTCGCGCGAAATCTGCGCCGGGCCATCGCGCACGTCGATGCTCGCCAGGCTGGACAGCGGCAGCTGCGCGCCATCCGGCGTCGTGATCAGCATGTTGCTGATGGCTTCGATGTTGTCGCGGAAGCGCTCGGGCAGACGCACCACCGCGGCAAAGCGCCGCTCACCCTCGAACACGTCGGTGACGTGGCGACCGCCGATGGCCGCTTCGATCAGGTCGTTGATGTCCGCCACATTGAGGCCGTGGCGGGCAATCGTGCGGCGATCGATTTCGATCGTCAGGTACTGCTGGCCGGTCACCCGCTCGATCTTGATTTCGGATGCGCCCGGCACGGTGCGCGCCACACGCGCGATTTCGGCGCCCTTGTCGCGCAGCGTGTCGAGGTCGTAGCCGAAAATCTTCACTGCGACGTCGGCGCGCACACCGGTCACCATTTCATCCACGCGGTCGGAAATCGGCTGCGCCATGATGATGTTGACGCCGGGCAGCGCCGTCAGCTTTTCGCGCATGGCGTCCTGGATGGTTTCCTGCGTCCAGCCGTCCGGCCATTCGTCGCGCGGCTTGAGCGACACGATGGGTGTCGACTCGTTCTGCGACTGCGGGTCGGCCGGCGACTCGCCGCGACCCACGCCGGACACCGCCGACTTCACGCCCGGCACCTCCATCACCAGCCGCATCGCCTCGCGCTCCATCTTCAGCGACTCCTCGAGCGAAATGTTGGGCACCCGGTCCATCGCCGGCACGACCGAACCTTCCTTCATTTCCGGAATGAAGGCGGTGCCGAGGAAGGGCAGCATCGCGATGGCGCCGACGAACGCCAGCACCGCCAGCGACACCGTCTTCTTGCTGTTGGCCACCGCCCACGTGAGCATCGGGAGGTAGGGCTTCTTCAGCATCCGGATCAGCCAGGTGTCGTGGTCCGCACCGCCCTTGAGCAGATAGCTCGACAGCACCGGCGTCAGCGTCAGCGACAGCACCAGCGACACGAACAGCGCGATGGCGATGGTGTAGGCGAGCGGCGCAAACATCTTGCCTTCCATGCCCTGCAGCGTCATCAGCGGCAGGAACACCAGAATGATGATGCCGATGCCGAAGATGACCGGCGTGGCAACCTCCATCACCGCGGACAGGATGACGCGGATGCGGCTTTCGCCCTCTTCCTTGGCATGGCCGAGCCGCTCGAAGGCGTTTTCGACCACTACGACCGAGCCGTCCACCATCAGTCCGATCGCGATCGCAAGACCCCCGAGCGACATCAGGTTGGCCGACAGGCCGACCTGATTCATCACCATGAAGGTGACCAGCGGTGTGATCACCAGCGTGGCAATCACGATGATGGAAGAGCGCAGATCGCCCAGGAACAGGTAGAGCACGATGACGACGAAGATGACGCCTTCTATCAGCACCTTGATGACGGTGGCGAGCGCGGCATCGACCAGCTCGGATCGATCGTAATAGGCTTCGATCTTCAGGCCGCCGGGCAGCATGTTCTTGTCGTTGATCTCGGCCACCTTCTTCTTGATGTCCGACACCACGGCCTTGGCGTTGCCGCCGGCCATCATCATGACGACCCCGCCGACCGCCTCGGTCGTGCCGTTCTTGACGACCGCGCCCACACGCACCGCGTGGCCGAAGGCGACCTCGGCCACGTCGCGGATGTACACAGGCGTGCCGCCGACCTCCTTCACCACGATGAGGCGGATGTCCTCGAGGTTCTGCACCAGACCGACACCGCGGATCAGGTACTGCTCGGCGTTCTGCGGCAGGATGCCGCCGCCGGCGTTGGCGTTGTTGCGGCCGAGCGCCTCGTACACATCCTTCACCGTCAGGCCGTAATGGCGCAGCCGGTCCGGATTGACCAGCACCTTGTACTGCTTCTGGTAGCCGCCCTGAGAGTTGATTTCCGCGACACCGGTGGTCGAGCGCAGCAGCGGCCGCACCACCCAGTCCTGCACGGTGCGCCGCTCGGTCAGTTCGGCCTGCGTCAGTTCGCGGTCACCGTCGTCCGGCCTCACCAGCGTGTACTGATACACCTCGCCGAGACCGGTGGACACCGGGCCGAGTACCGGCACGACGCCCTCGGGCATGCGGTCGCGCACCTCGAGCAGGCGTTCCATCACCAGCTGGCGTGCGAAGTACAGATCGGTCTTGTCGGTGAACACCAGCGTGATCAGCGACAGGCCCGGCTTGTTCAGCGAACGCATTTCGACCAGACCGGGCAGGCCGGTCATGCCGATTTCGACCGGCACGGTGATGAAGCGCTCGACCTCTTCCGGCGAACGCCCGGGCGCGTCGGTGGCGATCTGCACCTGCACGTTGGTCACGTCGGGGAAGGCATCCACCGACAGCTTGCGCGCGGCGTCCAGGCCGAAGGCCAGCAGACACAGCGCAACCACAACAATCACGAGGCGCTGTTTGAGCGCCCCGCGTACGAGTCCTTCAATCATGTTTCATCCAATCCGGTAGCGAGTGGGGACAAGGCTGGGATGACGGCATCAATCCGTTTCCTTGCGCTTGCGCTCGTTGTTCAGATGGAAGGCACCGTCGACCACGATGCGCTGCCCTTCGGTCAGTCCGGACATCACCGGCCGCACCTCGCCGATCGCCTGGCCGAGCTTGACCGGCGTCATGCGGTACTGGCCGGGCGCCACTTCGACGAACACCTGGTCGCTGTCGCTCTCGCGCACGACCGCCTTGCCCGGCACGGCGAGTCGCTTGGTCGGGCGGGTTTCGATGAGCACGGTGGCCAGCATGGCGGGCTTGAGCGAGCGGTCGCTGTTGTCGAGTTCGCTGCGCACAGTGACCGTGCGGGTGACCGGATCGACGGTGTCGGCGATGTAGATCAGCTTGGCGGTGAGGCGCTGGCCGAGCGAAGGAATTTCGACCTGGATGTTCTGGCCCGCCTGCACCTGACCGGCCTGCTGCTCCGGCACTTCGGCTTCGACCCACACGCGCGACAGGTCGGCGATGGAAAACAGCACTTCGCTGGGCTGCACCACCTGACCCTGGGTGACCTTGCGCTCGACCACGGTGCCCGCCATGGTCGCGACGACCGGCGATACCGAGTTGATGGCGCCGGTTTCCGACAGCTTTTCGATTGCCTTGTGCGACAGGCCGAGCACGCGCAGCTGGTCGGCCGCGGCGCGCTGTTCGGACTGCGAAATGGCCAGTTCGCTCTCGCGCCGCTGCAGCTCGGCGCTGCCGATCACGTCGGCGTCGAGCAGCTGACGGGCACGCTCGACGCTGCGCTGGTTCAGCTGCGCCTGTGCGCGTGCCTTCATGTAGGCCAGCTGGGCGGCGCCCAGTTCGGTGCTGTTGAGCACCGCCAGCGTCTGGCCGACCTTCACCTGCTGGCCCAGCATAGCCTGCAGCTCGCTGATGCGGCCGGTGACGGTGGCACCGATGCGGGTGATGCGCTGTTCGTCGAAATCGACCTGACCGGCCACGCGCAGCATGTCGGACAGTTCGACGCTGGTCACTTCACCCAACTGGATGATGCGGGTCAGGTTTTCGCCGGCCGACACCAGATTGGGGTCGGCCGGTGCAGCCGCCCTGGTCGGTTCGGCCTTGTCGGCTTCACCGCAGCCGGCAAATATCAGGGAGGCGCCAAGCAGGCTGGCGTAGAGCAGCGGACGGGTGATTGAAGTCATGTTCGGTCCAGGATCTTGATGATTGGAATGGGTAGCGGAGCGGGCAGCGCGTCAGCGGGCGGCGCTGAGCCGCTCGATCTCGACCACGGCGGCGCTCAGTTCGTAGCGCGCGCTGATCAGTTCGTTGCGCACCGCGCGGAACACGCGCTGTGCGTCGAGGAAGTCGAGGATGCCGCGCTCGCCGAACCGGTAGGCGGCTTCGGCCACCTTCAATGCGGCTTCGGCTTCGCGCACGATGCCGGTTTCGAGTGCGCTGACCTGATTGCGCGACAGTTCGAACTGGCGATAGGCGGCATCAAGCTGTTGCTGCAGCTGGAACAGCCTGTTTTCAAGCTGCAGGCGTGTGCGCTCGACCTGCGCGCCGGCCTGGGCGATCTGGCCCTGACGGCGATCGAAGATCGGAATGGTCACCGCGACGCCGATGCGATTGGCGTCGTATTCCGGATCACGGTCGCGCGCCAGCTTGAGCGAAACGTCCGGCATGCGGCGCAGTTTTTCCAGTTCGCGCTGCTCGGTGAAACGATCGATCTCGGCCTTCAAGCGGAAGATTTCCGGGTTGCGCGCCAGCATGTCGTCGCGCAGCTGACCCAGCGGCGGCAGCTCGGCGTCGCGTTCCAGCTCGCCCTGCAGGTCGAAATCTTCCGGCAGCTGGCCGGCGACCAGCGCACGCAGCCGCGCTTTCGCCTGCACGATGCGCAGCACGGCGGCGTCAGCATTCTTCTGCGCGGTGAGCAGTTCGGTGTCGGCGCGGATCAGTTCATACCGCGGTGCCTCGCCGGTATTGACGCGCACTTCGACCCGGTTGCGGATCGAGCGCGCCAGTTCCAGATCTTCCTGCGCGGCGCGCAGTTCATCCTGATAACGGATGACCAGGTAGTAGTTCTGCTTCAACTGCGCCAGCAGGTCGATCTCGAACGACTGCACGCCGGACTGCGCCGACAGCACGCCGGCCTCGGCCACGCGCAGCCGGGCGTCGCGCTGCGACGGGTAATCGAAGCGCTGCGACAGCGCTATCGTGCCGAGCGAACCAGGCGCGAGATTGGGGCCGCGCGAGTTCCGGTCACCGCCCATCACTTCCAGCTCGGGATTGGGATAGGCGCGCGCGGTGATGGTGTCGGCGCGACTGACGTCGACATCGGCCCGCGCGGCGCCCAGCGAAGGATTCGATTCCAGCGCCAGCGCCTTCAGTTGTTCCAGCGTGTAAGGCTCGGCGGCGTGCGCCACCTGCACGCAAAGGCCAATGACGGCCAGCAAGGCAATAGCTTTTGTTTTCATGGATCTGCGTAGTGATTTCGATGGACAGGACCGGCTGCGTGCACATCCGGCCACGCAGCCATGAAACGGTCAGGAGCACCAGGCGGAACCCGGCGCGTGGCATCCCCGAAGGGCGCCCGATCAGGCGAGCCGGGGCGGCCGCAACAGAACCTGCGCGGGTTCGGGCTGCTGCAGAGCGAACACTTCGCTATCCAGCGCAGGGCGCGCAGAGAAGGACCGGCCGGGGCTGACGTGGGCGGCGACCGGATCGGTCGGGTCACCCGCGATACTGAGAAAATGGCTCAGCGCACTGTGCGCATCGAGCGGCACATCGAGTGACGCTTCGACGCTGGCGCATGTTGCGCACCCGAACGGTGCATCGAAACTGTCGTCAACGGCGGTATCCGCGCTCGTCCAGAGCGACGAAAGCGCGATCAACATCAAGCCGATGAACAGCAGCGTACGTGCGAGAACCATAGAGGCCTCCGAGTCGTGGCGTCGGTCAAAAGTTCCTTCCCTTGGCGCGCCGCGGATTTTGCAGTGCACCACAATACAGCATCAAGCAGCATCCATGCCGGCCACCCGGCCAGCTTTGCTAAACTATGTCAGCTGTTCTCCCACACCGGTAACCTTACATGCTGAAGTTGTTGCGCTGCACTGCATTTGTCCTTCCCGTCCTGAGCGTGCTGATGCCGTCTCCTGTGCTTGCAGACCTGATTCCGCCGCCGCAGCCGGACGCGAAAGCCTGGCTGCTGGTCGATCATGAATCGGGCGCCGTCATGGCCGAATCGCGGCCGGACGACCAGGTCGAGCCCGCTTCGCTGACGAAGCTGATGACGGCCTATCTGACTTTCAAGGCCCTCAAGACCGGTCAGCTCAAACCCGACCAGACCGTGCCGGTCAGCGTGAAAGCCTGGAAGACCGGCGGCTCGAAAATGTTCATCGCGCCGGATCGCCCGGTCACCGTCGAAGAACTGCTCAAGGGCATGATCATCCAGTCTGGCAATGACGCCTGTGTTGCACTGGCCGAAGTCATCGCCGGTTCGGAAGAAGCATTCGCGCAGATGATGACGCGCGAGGCACAGCGCCTCGGCATGACCGGTACGCAGTATCGCAACGCCAACGGCCTGACGGAAGCCGGACATTTCACGACCGCACGCGACCTGTCGCTGCTCGCGCGGGCGCTGATCCGCGACTTTCCGGAGTACTACGGGCTGTATTCGACGCTCGACTACACCTACAACAACATCAAGCAGGGCAACCGGAACCGCCTGTTGACGATCGACCCCAGTGTGGATGGCCTGAAGACTGGTTTCACCGATGCCGCCGGCTGGTGCCTGGTGTCGTCGGCGAAGCGCGACGGGCGTCGCGTGGTATCTGTGCTGCTCGGCGCGCCGAACGAGAACGGCCGCGTCGAATCGTCGCGCGCACTGCTGAACTACGGCTTCAACGCCTACGAGAACGCGAAGCTCGCCGCCGCCGGCGAGGCGCTCGGCCAGCCCGCTGTGTACAAGGGTGCCGCGGCGCAGGTCACAGTCGGCCCGGCCAGCGACGTGGTGCTGACGCTGCCGCGCGGCCAGGCGGCCAAGGCCACGCGCGACATCGTGCTGACCACGCCGGTGATCGCGCCGGTCGCCGTCGGCCAGCAACTGGGCACGCTGAAGCTGCTGGTCGACGGCCAGCCGGTCGGCGAAGTGGCGCTGGTGGCGCAGACGGCGGTCGAGGAAGGCGGTTTCTTCCGCCGCCTTTGGGACACGATACGACTGTGGTTCGGCTGGTGACACGCTGACATGACCGACAGCCTGCTCGAATTTCCGACCGACTTTCCGCTGAAGATCATGGGCGAGCGCCATGACGACTTCGCGCAGGAAATGGTCGATGTGGTGCTGCGCCACGCACCGGACTTCGTGCCGGCCAGCCTGGAAATGCGGCCGTCGTCGGGCGGGCGCTACATCAGCCTCACCGCGACCATCAACGCCACCTCGCGCGAACAGCTCGACGCGCTGTACCGCGAACTGAGCAGCCACCCGATGGTGAAAGTGGTGCTGTGACGGCGCAGGTCGTGCCGCTCGGGCGGGCCGGCTACCGCGAGGTGTTCGACGCGATGAAGGCGTACAACGCGCGCGCCGCCGCGGAACACCTGCCGGACCAGTTCTGGCAGGTCGAACACCCGCCGGTGTTCACGCTCGGTCTGGCCGGCAAGCGCGAACACCTGCTGCACGATATCGGCGTGCCGGTGGTCGAATCCGACCGCGGCGGCCAGATCACCTACCACGGCCCCGGCCAGGTCGTGATCTACACGCTGCTCGACCTGAAACGCGCCGGCCTCGGCGTGCGCGAACTGGTCAACCGCATCGAACAGGCGGTCATCGACCTGCTCGCCGGCCACTGCATCGACGCCCGGCGGCGCGCCGGCGCACCCGGCGTCTATGTCGGCCCGGCCGGTGACGACGCCAAGATCGCCGCGCTCGGCCTGCGCGTGAAGCACGGCCACACCTATCACGGCGTGTCGCTCAACGTCGACATGGATCTTTCACCGTTTGCCGCGATCAACCCGTGCGGCTACAGTGGATTGCGCGTGACACAGACGCGCGACCTCGGCATCGATCTCCCACCGGAGGCGATCTGCCGGCAACTGACCGACGCGCTACAGCGCGCCCTCTACCCGACAGGCACGACACCGCCATGACCGACACCACCTACGACCCGACCCACAAGCAGAAGGGTTCGCTGAAGACCGCCCGCATTCCGATCAAGGTGGTGCCGGCGGAAACGCTGCGCAAACCGGACTGGATCCGCGTGCGCGCCGCGCGCCCGGACAGCCGCTTCGGTGAGATCAAGCAGATCCTGCGCGAACACGACCTGCACACGGTGTGCGAAGAGGCGAGCTGTCCGAACATCGGCGAGTGCTTCGGCAAGGGCACGGCGACCTTCATGATCATGGGCGACAAGTGCACCCGCCGCTGCCCGTTCTGCGATGTCGGCCATGGCCGGCCCGACCCGCTGGATGTCGACGAGCCGGAGAAGCTGGCGAAAACCATCGCCGCGCTGAAGCTGAATTACGTGGTGATCACCAGCGTGGACCGCGACGACCTGCGCGACGGCGGCGCGCAGCACTTCGTCGATTGCATCCGCGCAGTGCGCACCCATTCGCCGCGCACCACCATCGAAGTGCTGGTGCCCGACTTCCGTGGCCGGCTCGACGTTGCGCTGGGCATCCTGAACGCCGCGCCGCCGGACGTGATGAACCACAACCTCGAATCGGTGCCGCGGCTGTACGCACAGGTGCGACCGGGCTCTGACTATGCGCATTCGCTGCGCCTGCTCAAGGAATTCCGTGCGCTGCATCCGGAGGTGCCGACCAAGAGCGGCCTGATGCTCGGGCTGGGCGAAACCGACGACGAAATCCTGCAGGTGATGCGCGACCTGCGCGCGCACGACGTGCAGATGCTGACCTTGGGCCAGTACCTGCAGCCGTCCGGCGGCCACCTGCCGGTACTGCGCTATGTGCATCCGGACGGCTTCGCGATGTTCGAACGCGAAGCGAACGCGATGGGCTTCACCCACGCCGCCTGCGGCCCGATGGTGCGCTCCAGCTACCACGCCGACCAGCAGGCGCACGCCGCCGGTGTAAGTATCGGCCGCTGATCGCTCCTTTAACTGATGGCCGCCGCTCCCACAAGGGCGGCGCGCCCGGAGACCACGGCAAGGCCTCAAGCGCAGGGACTGTGGGAGCGACGGCCCCGTCGCGATCAGTGCGGTGACCATCGCAGTGCGAAGTGCCTAACGCGGCGAGGCCGCCGCTCCCACAAGGGCGGAGCGGGGGTTTCGGCGAGCACTGCTCGCCGCCCGCGGAGCCGGTTGGCCATGCAGGGCCAACCGTGGATCGCCGCTCCCACAAGGGCAGCGCGCCCGGAGACCACGGCGAAACCTCAAGCGCAGGGACTGTGGGAGCGACGTCCCCGTCGCGATCAGTGCAACGACCATCGCAGTGCGAAGTGCGTATCGCGGCGAGGGCGGAGCGGGGGTTTCGGCGAGCACTGCCCGCCGCCCGCGGAGCCGGTTGGCCATGCAGGGCCAACCGTGGATCGCCGCGCCCGCAGAAGTTGCTGATCAGACGAGCCAGTCGGGGCGCAGCAGCATCACCGCGCCGAGCGCCAGCATCACCAGCCCGCTGACCAGTTTGAGCACGCGCCCGCCGCGCTCGGTGAGTTTGCCGCTGCCCAATGCGGCAACCGCGGTACCGACCATGAGCGCGTCGTCGGCGATGTAGCCGGCGATGTACAGCGCCAGATAGCCGTAGTGCGCCGCCGGGCTCAGCGCATGCTGCGCCAGCACCGAGGTGTAGAGCGCCGGCAGACCGGCCGTGCACAGCAGCTCGATCAGGTTTACCAGCACGGCGAGCGCAGCCACCGACAGCAGCGACACCGGCAATGACGGTGCCTGCATCACGCGTCGCATGCGTGCATACAGGCCGGGCTTGGCCGACTCGGGGATGGACAGCGACAGCCCGCGGCCGAAGGCGAAGAAATCCTTCACATTGATCGCACCGATGAGCAGCGCCAGCGAAGCCAGTGCGCCGCGCACCAGCGGCGTCAGACCGACCGCCAGAAACAGGTTGAGCCAGGCCGCCATGAAGGCGAAGTAGACCGCACCGCTGACCAGCACGAAGGTGCCGGCGATCAGCGCCATGCGTCGGCGATCCTGCAGGCGCACCAGCAGCGACAGCAGGAACAGCAGCACCCACATCGCGCACGGATTGAAGCCGTCGAGAAGGCCGAGTGCGAGCGTGAATGCAGGCAGGCCCAGCCGCGCCACATCGAGTTCGCCGATCAGCGGCAGGTGGAGCGTGGCGGACGGCGGGGCCCGGCCGGTGTCGGCGATGAAGGCGAGCAGCGCCCGCCCGCCCTCGAAACCGCTGATCACCCGCCCGCCCAGCACGAAGGTGGGCACGCCGGGCGGCCAGATGCCGGCCTGCTGCGACAGCGCGATCAGCTCGTCGCGTGCCGCCTGATCGGCAATCACGTCGTAATAGACGATGCGCAGCCCCGGCCGCGCCGAGGTCTGCACGTCGTCAAGAAAGCGCTTCGCCTCGGCGCAGTGCGGACAACCGCGCTGCACATAGACATGCAGCGTGTCATCCGTGTCGCCGGCCCGGACGGCCGTCGCGGACACGGCCAGCAGCACGCACCACAACAGATGCAGCAGGACAATTCGGGTGCGGGCGATGGTCATCGGGCAACGGCAGCCTTGAGCAGCGCCCGATTATCGCGCCCTTGTTACGGCCGGTCGCTGCGATACATCTTGTCCGGATTCATCTTCATGCTCCACGGCAGGCCGGAGTTCTGCCAGCCGTTCTGCAGGCGGAAGCCCTTCTGCGGGCCGTCCTTGATCTGCGCGCCCTGAAAGCCGTGTTCGACGTAGCGCGCGTTCGGAAAACCATTTGCGCGCAGAAAGGATGCGCTCGGCTCGCCGCGTTCGCTGCCGGAACGGCACATGGTGATGACTTCGGCATCGGCGCCCAGCCCGCGCTTGTCCAGTTCGGCCTTGATCTGAGCCGCGAAGTCGGGGTTCTGGAAGGTCTTGAACACGTTCTTTTCGGCATTCCACTTCGTGCGATCGACGATCAGGTAGGGAATGTTCACGTGCGCCGCGTCGGTAAAGCCGACGAACATGATTTCGACGGGATCGCGCACATCGACCAGCAGCACCTTGCTGTCGGCCTTCTGCACGGCGGCGTGGGCGTCGGCCGCCGAAATCGCGATATCGACGGCGGATGCGGTGAGCGTTGCCAGCGACAGCGCGGCGGCGAGGAACAGTCTTTTCATGATGTGCTTTCTCCAGGGTCAGTGCGGATGCATGGTTTCATCGTGCGCCTTTCGCGCGTGCCTGCCAGTGACTGCGATCACCGACGCACAGCGCCATCGTCCGGCTTCGGCAGCGCCCGGTCAGGTGTCATTCGAAATCCGGCAGCGCGGGTTTGACCACCGGCTTTCCGGCTGCGGCCCAGGCATCGAAGCCGCCCGCGATCGAGTGAACGTTCAGGTAGCCCATATCCGCCATCGTCGCCGCCGACAGCGCTGCACGACCACTGGTCTTGCAGTACACGACAACGCTCAGGGCACGCGACTCCAGTCCCGGCGTGCTGCTCAGCCGGAACTCGAGCAAGCCGCGCGGTATGTTGATGGCGCCGGGAATGTGGCCGGTGGCGTATTCGTCGGCTTCGCGCACGTCGATCAGGATGTCCGCTTCGATCAGCATCGCGGGGGCGGCCTCCAGCTCGACTTCACGAATGTGCGCGCGCGCCTGGCAGACCAGATCGTGAGCGGTTTTCATGTGGGTTGTCCCGACGTGGGCGTGTCCTGGCGCGGGCCGGACACCGCCGTCAACAGGGGCCAGACGAAAGCGAACGCCAGACCGCCGACAGCCACCGACAGCCCGATCAGATTGGCCCAGTCGACCCAGTAGCCCATTTCGCTGATCGAGGACCGGGTCACGAACGGCACCAGCCAGAGCGCCAGTGCGGCAAAGGTTGCGCCGATCACCAGCGATGCCGGAAGCGCTTCCCGCCAGTGGGCGTGCCGGCGCAACAGCGCCGCCGACATGAGCGCGATCCATAGCGCCGCGGCCCCCCCCAGCCACGGCAATGCGGTCAGCGCGAGTTCGAAAACAATGTTCAGGCCCAGCCATATTTCGTACATGTCGTTCTCCTCACACCCTGCCCTTGGCCACCGCCATGTAGGCGGGCTTGAGCAGGCGGTATTTCATCAACCAGGCGAAGTAGCTGTCCTGCAGCGGCTCGATCATCGGCAATGACGGCACCAGCCGGCCTTCGTAGTCGAATTCGACCAGCAGCGCCGAGCCTTCGCGCAGCAGCAGCGGGCAGGAGGTATAGCCGTCGAAGCGCTGCGACGGCTCGCCGCCGGCGATCACGTCGATCAGGTTGCGCGCGACGATGGGCGCACTCTTCTTGATGGTCGCCGCCGTCTTGCCGCGCGGCGTGCCGTTGATGTCGCCCAGCCCGAACACGTTCGGATAGCGGCGGTGGCGCAGCGTGTCCTTGTCCACCTCCAGCCAGCCGCCGCCGGCGAAGGGTCCGTCCTGCCAGGCGAGCGGGCTGTTCTTCACCGCGTCCGGTGCACGCATCGGCGGCACCACGTGGATGAAGTCGTAGCCCAGTTCGTTGCGCTCGCCCTCGGGTGTCAGGAAGGTGGCGCGCCGCGCGCCGATGTCGATCCCGACCAGCTTGCTGTTGAAGGTGACCGGCACGTCCAGGTCGGCCCAGCGGCGGAGCACATCGTCATTGACCGGCTTCACGCTGAAGATGTTGTCGAGCGCGGAGTGGAAGCCCACCTTCGACGACGCGCGCTTGCCCGCTTCGCGCAGGCGGTCGACCAGCATGAAGGTCATCTTCAGCGGCGCACCGGCGCACTTCAGCGGCGTCGCCGGAAGCGTCATCAGCGCCTCGCCACCCTGCCGGCGGAAGGCATCCATCGCCAGCCAGGTCGCCTGCGCCGCCTGCGGACCGGGATACACGCTGGTCAGGCCGTTGGCGCCGATGGCCGACACGTCCATGCCTTCGATCTGCGCGTAGTCGAGGTGCAGGCCGGTCGCCACCACCAGATAGTCATAGCGGATGCGCTGGCCGCCTTCGGTGATCAGGGTGCTGGCGTCGGGGTCGAAGCCGGCCGCCATGTCCTTCACCCATTCGACGCGGCCGGGCAGCAGGTCGGCGTTGCGGTCGCTCACCTTGTCCACCGGCCAGATGCCGGTCGCCACCAGCGTGTAGCCCGGCTGGTAGTTGTGGATTTCCTTGCGGTCGACAATCGTGATCTTCGCGCCGTCGAGTTCGCGCGAAAGGCGATTGGCGATGGCCACGCCGCCCAGCCCGCTGCCGGCGATGACGATGTGCGCCGAGGTTTTCACCGCCGCCCGCGCCGGGCGCGAGGTTGCAGCGCCAAGTGCCGCAGCGCCCAGCGGCAGTGCCGAAGCGCGCAGCATGAAGCGCCGCCGGCCGATGTCAGTGGGCGCCGCCGTGACCGTGGCGTCCTGTATCCGCGTTGTCATGATGTCTCCTCCCGGCTTTCCGCCGTGTATGGCTTTCTGGGAAAGTATCTAAAGGGTCTGCAGGCGCAGCACGGCAAGCGCGATGCCGGTGAAGCAGGCCAGACCCGAAAAGCCTGCTCGCCAAAGAATGAAACGCGGGCGGAAACCGACGCCGGACACGAAACCGGCGCTCATCGCCCAGAACAGCGCCATCGCCGCCCAGTGGTCGGCGCCGCCGGCTGGCGCTGCCAGCGCATGCGGCCAGGCGGTGATGCCCAGCATGATGGCGATGGCCGCCAGCAGCGGCAGCGGCCGTATCGACCCGGCAGCTGTCGGCTCAGCCGGCGTGTGCGTCGCGACCATGGTCGTTCTCCCCGCGTGCGCGGATGGCATCCAGGCGCGACTCTTCGCGCGCCGCCTCGTTCTCGCCCCACAGCGTGTTCAGGATGGCCAGCAGCACCGCGAAGCCGATGCCCAGTACCCAGGCGAAATACCACATGTGCATCTCCTTTGATTGCAGGGGCTCAGTAGGCCGAATGTTCGTTCTCGCGCAGCCACGCCGTGGTCACCTTGCCGGCCATCACCTTGTAGGCCCAGCTGGTGTAGGCAACGATGACGGGCATGAAGATGAGCGTGGCCCAGAACATGATTCCAAGCGTGCGCTGGCTCGATACCGCGTCCCACACCGTCAGGCTGGCGCCGGGCACGGTCGAGGACGGCATGACGAAGGGAAACATCGACACGCCTGCGGTGCCGATGACGCCGGTGATGGCAAACGACGACGCGACGAAGGCGCTCAGCGTGCGACCGCGCAGCACGGCGAACAGGGCAAGCGCCGCGCCGGCATAGGCGAGCGCAGGCACGACGAGCGTCGCGGGTGCGGCGGCGTAGTTGGCCAGCCAGGCGCCCGGCTGGCGCACCACCGTCTTGGCCAACGGATCGGGCTGTGCCGCCGCGTCGACGACCGACGTGATGGCGTAGCCGAAATCGCCCGCTGCAATCCAGATGCCTGCAGCGGTGAAACCCAGCAGCATGACGAGGCCGAACAGCAGCGCAGCGGTGCGCGCCCGGCGCTGGATGTCGCCCTCGGTGCGATGCGCCAGATAGATGGCGCCGTGCATCGTGATCATCGCCGTGCTCACCACGCCGCACAGCAGTGCGAACGGATTGAGCAGCTGCCAGAAGCTGCCGGTGTAGTGCGACACCAGCGTGTTTTCGAAGTAAAACGGCACGCCCTGCAGAAGGTTGCCGAAGGCCACGCCGTAGATGAGCGGCGGCACCGCACCGCCGATGAACAGACCCCAGTCCCAGGTGCTGCGCCAGGTCGCGTTGTGGATCTTGCTGCGGTAGTCGAAGCCGACCGGGCGGAAGAACAGCGCCCACAGCACGGCCAGCATGGCCCAGTAGAAGCCGCTGAACGCGGTCGCGTACACCAGCGGCCAGGCGGCGAAGATCGCACCGCCGCCGGTGATGAACCACACCTGGTTGCCGTCCCAGTGCGGACCGACGGTGTTGATGATGACGCGACGTTCTTCGTCGTTGCGCCCGGCGAAGGGCAGCAGCGTGCCCACGCCCATGTCATGGCCGTCCATGATGGCGAAGCCGATCAGCAGCACGCCGACCAGCAGCCACCAGATGATCTTCAGGGTTTCGTAGTCGAACATGATCGTTCTCCGTTCAGGCGTGTGCGGGCGGGGCGGAGGTGGCGTGGGACGCCTCGTGGTCATAGCGGCCGGTACCGAGGCTGCCCGGGCCCTGACGGGCGAACTTCACCATCAGGTACATCTCGACGATGAGCAGCACGGTGTAGAAGGTGACGAAGCCGGCCAGCGAGCCGTACAGGCTTTCGACACTGAGCGTCGATACCGACAGATGGGTCGGCAGCACGCCGTAGATGGTCCAGGGCTGACGCCCGTACTCGGCGACGAACCAGCCCATTTCCGACGCGATCCACGGCATCGGCAGACACCACAGCGACCACTTCAGCAACCAGGGCCGCTGTGCGAAATCGCCCTTGATCGAGGACCACAGCGCGAGGCCGAACAGCGCCAGCATGGCGAAGCCGAGCGCGACCATGATGCGGAAGGTCCAGAACAGCGGTGTGACGCGCGGCAGCGTGTCGCGGGCGGCACGGTCGATCAGCGCCGGTGTCACGTCGTCCATCGACGCGACGTACTTCTTCAGCAGCAGGCCGAAGCCGAGATCGGCCTTCACCTTGTCGAAGGCCGCACGTGCGTCGGCGTTCTCCGGATGGGCGCGCAGGGTGTCGAGCAGCTTCACCGCCTCGATGCCGGTCACCACGCGTTCGCGGTTGCGGACCAGGATGTCCTTCAGGCCCGGCAGCTCCTTGTCCAGCGAGCGCGTACCGATGAGGCCCATCACGTAGGGAATGTGCAGCGCGTAGTCGTTGCGCATTTCCGCCTCGTTCGGGATCGCGATCACGTTGAAGCCGGCCGGCGCGGGTTCGGTCTCCCACATCGCTTCCATCGCCGCGAGCTTGGTCTGTTGCGCCTCACCCACCGTGTAGCCCGATTCGTCGCCGAGCACGATGACCGAACACACCGAGGCGAAGCCGAAGGCGGCGGCGATGCGGAAGCTGCGCTTGGCGAATTCGGTGTCGCGACCGCGCAGCAGATACCAGGACGAGATCGACAGTACGAACATGGCACCGGTCACGTAACCGGCCGACACGGTATGCACGAACTTGGCCTGGGCATCCGGGTTGAACACCACGGCCCAGAAGTCGGTCAGTTCCATGCGCATCGTGACGAAACTGAATTCGGCGCCGACCGGGTTCTGCATCCAGCCATTGGCGATCAGGATCCACAGCGCCGACAGATTGGTGCCGATCGCCATCAGCAGCGTCACCAGCAGATGCCGGCGGCGCGACAGACGGTCCCAGCCGAAGAAGAACAGGCCGATCATGGTCGATTCGAGGAAGAAGGCCATCAGCCCCTCGATCGCCAGTGGCGCGCCGAAAATGTCGCCGACGTAATGCGAGTAGTAGGCCCAGTTGGTGCCGAACTGGAATTCCAGCGTGATGCCGGTGGTGACGCCGAGCGCGAAGTTGATGCCGAACAGCTTGCCCCAGAAGCGGGTCATGTCCTTGTAGATCACATTGCCGGTCATGACATACGCGCTTTCCATGATGACCAGCAGCCACACCATGCCCAGCGTCAGCGGCACGAACAGGAAGTGGTACATCGCGGTGGCTGCGAATTGCAGCCGGGACAGATCGACGAGTTGTTCACTGACCATGACGGTCTCCGGTGGTCGAAGGGAATTCAATGCGGGACGGCGCCGACACCTGGGCGGCG
The DNA here is from genome assembly GCF_024580155.1 of Methyloversatilis sp. XJ19-13. Taxonomy (NCBI): domain Bacteria; kingdom Pseudomonadati; phylum Pseudomonadota; class Betaproteobacteria; order Nitrosomonadales; family Sterolibacteriaceae; genus Methyloversatilis; species Methyloversatilis sp. XJ19-13. The sequence continues at coordinate 34,756 of NZ_JANINH010000021.1, forward strand.
ACCGCGGCTGCGTCGACCGTCACGTGCGCATCGCGGACGAAGGCCCACCACAGGCCGGTGAGCACCACCAGCTTGAGGACGACGACCACGACGATTTCACGCAACAACTTCCGGTCTGCCAGATTCATGGCGCACTCCGCTTGAACAGCCATGACCTATCAAGTGTCGTGCCAGCCGGACCGGCGTTGATAAATTCTTTACGGATCAGTAGCTTGTGATATTGGTCAGCATGCAGTGCTTGACCTTGTGGCTGACAGCGACACAGACTGACAGCCCGATCACGTCAGAACTGTCAGTGCCATGTCAGACGAACTGCGTCCGCTGCCCGAACTGGTGTCCTTCATCGAACTGGCACCCGAGCCGCACATCCTGTTCGACCGCGACTACCGCGTGATCGCCGCCAACAAGGCCTACCGCGCGCAGTACGGCGGCGGGCGCAGCGTGGTCGGGCGCACCTGTTACGACGTGTCGCACCACTACAGCGTGCCGTGCGACCGCGCGGGCGAGGCCTGCCCGCTGGCGCGCAGCCTGGAGTCAGAGCAGCGCGAGCGCGTGCTGCATCTGCACCAGACGCCGCGCGGCGAGGAATACGTGAACATCGAACTGACGCCGGTGCGCAACGGCAGCGGCGACATCGCGTGGTTCATCGAAAAGATGGAGCCGCTGAAGGTGGCGCGCGGCGTATCCGAACGCAGCGGCCTGATCGGCCGCGCGCCCGCCTTCCAGCGCATGCTCGAACTGGTCGCGCGGGTGGCGCCGTCGGATGCCAGCGTGCTGCTGCAGGGCGAATCCGGCAGCGGCAAGGAACTGGTGGCGCAGGCGGTGCATGACGCGAGCCGGCGCGCCGACCGCCCCTTCGTCGCGGTGGACTGTTCCGGCCTGCAGGACACGCTGTTCGAAAGCGAGCTGTTCGGCCACGAGAAGGGCGCCTTCACCGGCGCCATCGCACGCAAGGCGGGTCTGGTCGAGGCGGCCAGCGGTGGCACGCTGTTCCTCGACGAGCTGGGTGACATTCCGCTGACCATGCAGGTGAAGCTGCTGCGCCTGCTGGAAACCGGCACCTATCGCCGCGTAGGCTCCACGGAGCTGATGCGCGCCGACGTCCGCCTGGTGTCGGCCACGCACCGGCCGCTGAAGCAGATGATCGCCGAAGGCCGCTTCAGGCAGGATCTGTACTACCGGCTGAACGCCTTCCCCATCGTCGTGCCGCCGCTGCGCGAACGGCGCGAAGACCTGCCGCTGCTGGTCGAGTCGCTGCTGGCACGCGTCGCACCGGGCCGTCGGCTGACCGTGGCGCCTGCGGCCATGCGCGCGCTGCAGGCCTATGCCTTCCCGGGCAATGTGCGCGAGCTGCGCAATGTGCTGGAACGCGCGAGCCTGCTGTGCGACGGCGAAGAGATCGGCACGCAGCATCTCGATGAGGAAATCTGCATCGGCTGCGCAGGCGCTGCCCGCCGTGACGCGACAGACGGTCTGCCGGCAGACGGCGAGGGCGCGGTCGATTTGGAAGAGGCGCAGCGTCAGATGCTCGCGCGTGTGGTGCGCAACCACACCGGCAGCCGCCATGAGCTCGCCCGCAAGCTCGGCATCAGCGAACGCACGCTGTACCGCCGGCTGCGCGCGCTGGGCATCGCGCAGGACTGAAAGCGGCGCTGCAGGCGGCGCGACTGCGCCATCGCTGGCAGGCAGCCCTGCCTGCGCTGGCAGTGCGGCAGTGGATGCCCACCGGTACATCGGCCGCAAACGGCGCGCAGCGGCGCACCGGCCGGGTGGCACGCGGATTGCGAATGTCCCGTGACAGAAACCGGCAACCGGGGGCAGGCAGCGCCCCGCTCGACCGTGCGGGCCGCGCCCTTCAACACGCGCGCAGCCCGTGCGGCGGCCCCGATGCCCGCCGTGACCCGGGTCGCCGGCTTCGTCCCTTTCCGCATCACCAGAGCCCATGCCATGACCCACACGACCGAACTGCCCGCCCTCCTCCCGCACGCGATGTGCGCCGACCGCCGCCGCCTACTGATCGCCACCACCGGCGTCGGCGCAATTGCCGTCGCAGCCACCGCCGTCCCCTTCCTGTCCAGCTTCGCGCCGTCCGATCGGGCGCGCGCCGCTGGCGCGCCGGTCGAAGCCGACGTGAGCAAGCTGGCGCCCGGCAGCATGATGACCGTCGAATGGCGCGGCAAACCGGTGTGGGTGCTACACCGCACGCCCGACATGCTGGCCGCGCTCGAGCGGCACGAGGCGCGTCTGGCCGACGCCACATCGGCCGAGGCCCAGCAGCCCGGCTATGCCGCCAACCGGGCCCGCGCGCGCCGCGACGACTATCTGGTGGTGATCGGCATCTGCACCCACCTCGGCTGCTCGCCGAGCGAAAAGATCGACACCGGCAGCACTTCGGGGCTGGGCGACGACTGGCCGGGCGGCTTCCTGTGCCCCTGCCACGGCTCGACCTTCGACCTCGCGGGACGCGTGTTCCGCAACCAGCCGGCGCCGACCAATCTCGAAGTGCCGCCCTACCAGTGGCTGTCGGATACGCGGCTGCTGATCGGCGACGACGGCGCGATCGCGGCCTGAAGCCGGGGACCGAAGTCGATCAAGGCCGTGGGCGCGATCAGCCCTTTTGCGGATGACCTCACAGATCCCAATGAGGCGACAGCCGTTCATCCCATCGCGTCACCGACCTGAACCGCATCACGAGTTCAGCGACCGCTCCCCACGGCTCACCAGCCATCTCGTCTGCCAGTGCGGGTCGCAGCTCGGAAAACTCATGCCAGACGTGGTCATCCTCAGTCGGCGTGCTCTTGTCTTCCTCCGGCTTCGCATAAGCGGCCGGAATTCCGAGCTGTTCGGCGATGAAGAACTCACCACGGTCAAGGCTTGCCTTGACCGCCTCAATGTCGGCTGAAGTCGCGCGGCCTTCGAGCAACAGGCTGCGCCACGATTTGTAGTTGCCTGCATCGCGGTAGAGGTAGTCGAAAATGCTGTACTCATTCATGCGAAACCTGCCCAGCGGTTGTCGAGAAATACCTCGCTGCGGTGCCTTCGAAGAAAAGCGGCCTCAGGCACAAAGCGATGCGGCAACTCGATCGTGCGGCCTTCGAGCGGTTTGAAGACGGACTCGACGAAGGGCTCGTCGGATCGGCGCAGCTTTTCCGACAGCAGGACTTTCCAGTCGTCGCTCAGCGAAATGAGCCCTTGGTCGAAAGCGCGGTCATGAATGGCGGAAAGACACAGCCCGTTGCCCGGATTGAGCCGGTTTGCCTTGTCCGCCTTCCACGGCACGATATGGCTTGCAATGAGCAGCCGCGGTTCGGAAACACCGGACATGCAACATCGACCACGATAACTGGCCAGCACAGCGCGGCGGAAGAAGTTCTGCTTGATGCGCTGTTCGGTCAGCACGCGGCGGGATTCGCCGGTGAAATCGTCCGGAATCTCTAAGCCCTGTAGCGTCTCCTCTTCCATCGGGTCGACCGCAGCATCCGCCACGAATTGCTTGCGCAGTCGCTCGCACTCAAGTGCCAGACTTTCCCAGTCAGCATGGAAATCCGCCCAGATCTCACGATCGAGCGCAGACGCGCCATCAAGGCCCTTGCGGCCCGTACTCGTGATCGCCGGATCGAGGCTGGCGAAGTTCACAAGCTTCATGGCCACGGCTGACGGCGTTCTGCCGATCTGGCCGGCCAACTGCATGACCTCGTTATTGCGCGAATGCAGCTTTCCGAATGGAAGCTGGCAATACAAGTGAAAGGCGAGCTTCAGTTGATCTCTTGTCCAACGGCCTTCACGCATGACGATTTCAGGCAAAGCAACCGAAGCTGCTGCCGGCTCCCGAGGGCTGATGACGTAGCGATGAGTTTAGCCAAGGCGCGGGTTATCGACACAACAAAGTGTTTGGCTCGCCGCGCCGCAGACGCTGTCTTCCCGAACCAAGCCACCACGCCTGAAGCTTCAATACCCTGGCCGCAACAGCGTGATGACGACGATGCCCAGCAACAGCAGTGCGCCTGACAGCGTGGCGGTACAGACAGCGCATTGACCAGCAGCGCTGTAAGGGGAGATGAAGCTAAGTTTCAGATCCCTACTAGCCAATTGCATCTACTGCCAGTGAGGCTAATGCTTCGAAGCTGCGCCAAAGATGAAGCTAAGCGCGGAAGTGATAAGCCCGATCAACCACTTGCGTGCCTCAGCCATCTCGCTGTTGCCTGTAAAAAAGAGGCTGATGACCAAGATGATCAGTGAGCAAATCACCACAAGGCCCGCGATATTCGTGGGTGCAGATGAATTCGCGCCAAAGAACTTCCCCAAGTAACCAAGATTCTGCTCGTTGTGACGAAGCCGCTCCTGCGCCCCAGTTCGCCTGTAGAACTCGGTTTCGTCCTGCCCTGTTACTACGGCTGGAGTATTCTGCTGCGGCTCTGCACTGGGGTCGATGGGGAAGGAGCCTATTCCACCATTGCTCGGCGCCTGCCCCTGATCGATCGTGCTCAAGCCTGCGCACTCCGCTGCTTCACCCTTTCGGCTGCTGCTTTGAAGTGCTCAGCAATTCGATCGAACGGAATGTCAGCACCACGCATACCCGCAGAGGACTTCCAAGTCTGATCCCACGGCCCATCGGGCGCATGAGTCATCTCGGATAGCCGAATGCCAGAGAACTGCCCATAACTGTTCCACACGTTCTCCAAAAACTTGCGGAGTGCTGGGTCGTCGGGAGGCGGCACCTCTCGAAGCTTAAGACCTTCAAAGTCCGTTGCCTTGCCGGTGATATCGCTTGCGCCAAAGCGCTTAAACTCATGGTACAGCGACGGAATTACAGGCCCGTACTGCCAAGCCTCGACGGCTTCGTCAATCAGAGGTTGTCCTGTATGACCGGCAAACCACCCGTGCGCGTAATACACAAGCTTTTGAAGTTTCATAGGGCTAATGGGCTGCCCACTTGCCTTCGCCAAATCTAGAAAGTAGTTCGCTATCGACTTCGGGCTGTAGAGCATGGTGCTATCTCCTCTACTTATCATGTAACCGCGTGCGGCCATGGGTTTTGCTGGCTGCAAGCCCGTAACCGCGACACGCAGTTATCATAGAGCTGTATTTTTATACAGTCAACGGGATTAGGTTTGTTACCATCACCTTCAACAGAAGAGGCACCGCAACTCCCAAAGCCCGGCTAGCTTCTCGCGTATGCGCATCGTGGAATAGGTAAGCAACTTGTCTACCGCAGATCACTGAACACTTGTCAGACGATGGCGCACAGCGAAGCCATCATCCGCCCGCCCTTCCGGAACCGATGCGTGGTGTTATCACTTCGACGTAAGTTTGGTGCTCGCACCACCTGCCGCGAAAGAAGGCAAGCCTTCCGTATGCAGCCACTAGATCACGCAATGTGCGCTCAAATGGGCGCAAGCACCTTGTCACCAAAATACCTGACACAACAATCAAACATCAGTATACCGCCCCCCAGCAGCCTGAAAAGTTCATCGCTACCGTAGCCGGACTACGATTCAACTCAAAATATCAAATTGACGGGCATTTGAATAAAGTGTTTGAATCGCAGTATGGCTACGACTGGAACAAGCAAACTAAATGCGCTCTATACCCGCCTGCCGTCCGGAGCGCCCCTGACCTCGGCCGATCTGGCGGGTCTGGGCATTTCGGCAGACTTGGCCGTGCACTACGTGCGCGCAGGCTGGCTCACGCGTTTGACGCGCGGAGTGTTCTGCCGCCCGAACGACACGCTGGCGCTGCATCCGAGCCTGTTGCTGCTGCAGCGCCGCTTCGCCGGTCTGCACGTGGGCGGGAAGTCGGCGCTGGACTGGTACGGCGTGCGTCAGTACGTGGCGCAGCAACCGGTGCTGCAACTGTATGGCTGGGCGGCCGGGCGCCTGCCGGAGTGGTTCACCGAGCGCTTCCCGGCCGAGTACCACCGCAAGCGCCTGTTCGACGAACAGCCCGACGCACTGCTGCACGCTGGCCCGTTCGAGAAGCGCAGCGGGGCACCGCTGGTATCGACGCCTGAACGCGCGCTGCTGGAACTGCTGAGCGACGTGGGCGTGCGCCAACCGCTGCAGGAGGCGCGCGAACTCGTGGAGAGCAGCTACAGCCTTCGCGCCGACGTGCTGCGCGAACTGCTGCAGCGTTGCACGAGCGTCAAGACCGTACGCCTGTGCCTGCAGCTTGGCCGGGAGGCCTCGATGCCCTGGGCGGCCGCGCTCGATCCCGCTTCGCTGCCGACGGGCGGCGACCGGCCCTGGGTGTCCCGATCAGCCGACGGCCTGCTGGTGCTCAAGGCATGAACCAGACTTATCTCGACACCGCGCGTCTGATGACGCAAGTCGCGCCGCTGGTGTTCGCGGATGACACCTTCGCGCTGAAGGGCGGCACCGCAATCAACCTGTTCGTGCGCGACATGCCGCGCTTGTCGGTGGACCTCGATCTGGTCTTCCCTGACCACAGATTGCCGCGTGACGAGGCGCTGACACGCATCAACGAGGCTGTCCGCCAGTCGGCCCAACGTTTGACGAAGCAGGGCTTCCAGACCCATGCGCCGGCAGCGGCTGCTGGAGAAACCAAACTGCTGGTCCGCCGTGGCGCCGTGCAGGTCAAGATCGAAGTGAACTTCGTGATGCGGGGCACCGTGAGACCCGTGCGCCGTGCCTCGCTGACGCCGACTGCGCGCGATGTGCTGATGGCCGATCTGGAAATTCCGCTGGTATCGCTGGAGGATCTGTACGGAGGCAAGCTGGTCGCAGCGCTTGACCGGCAGCACCCGCGCGACCTGTTCGACGTGATGCAGCTTTTCGCGCACGAAGGCATCACTCCCGGCATCAGGCGCGCCTTTGTGGTCTATCTGGCCAGCAGCAACCGGCCGGTGCACGAGGTGCTGTTCCCGCCGTTGCGAAACATCCAGAACGACTTCGAGCACAACTTCAAGGGCATGACAGCAGAGCCCGTGCCGCTGGCAGGCTTGCTTGAAACACGCGAGCGACTGCTGCGGGAGATTCAGCGCGGGCTGGACGATGACGAGCGGCGCTTCCTGTTGTCGCTGGTGGCTGGCGCGCCCGAATGGGCGCTGCTGGATGTCGCCGATCTCGAACATCTGCCGGGCGTACGGTGGAAGCTGCAAAACCTGGCGCAGTTGCAGAAGACCAACCCGAAGAAGTTTGCCGAGCAGGCTGACTTGCTCGCCGAGCGGCTGAGCGGCTGAGCAAGGACGCACCCCCATACATCTGGCGGGCGCAGGCGGCCCGCCTGTCGCAGACCGCCCGCCGCGCCGATCAGAACGCCACGACCTTGCGGTTCGGCTCCATCAGCGCACGACCCATGGCATCCGGCTTGGCCGGCGCGATGCCGTCCTTCAGCATGTCCGGCTTGTGGCCGGTGTTCGGCAGATAGATCGCGCACACGGAGGCAGTGGCGCCCTTCTTCATGGCGGCATCCAGCAGTTGCGCGGGCGTGACGTCCTTGGGCTTGAGCGGCGTGCCGCCGGCGCCCTTCAGCGCGAGGTCGCCGGCCTTGTCGCACAGCAGGATGTCGACCTGACCGCCCTGTTCCTGCATCTGGTTGGCCAGCACCATGGCCATGCCCTGGGTCATGCCGCTTTCGGCGCTGAGGATGACGGTGACGGCCTGCTTGTCGGCCAGTGCGACCGACGACAGGGTGGCGAGTGCGAGGGTGACGAGTGCTTTCTTCATGGGTGAGTCTCCGGGTGGTGAGTGGAAGGCGTGGCGTTTCAGCGCCGCTTCGCCGGGGGCGAAGGACGCGCGTGCCGCAGCAGTGCGGCGCGTCTGGATGTCATGTCGGTGATGAAGGCGTCGCGACTGCCGGCGAGCAGCGGTGCGCTGCGCAGGCGCAGTTCGCCCAGCGTGGCCACGCGGCGCCCGCGCAGCGGATGGGCCGGAAACACCAGGGTCTGTTCCGGCAGCATGAAAAGGCGGCAGGTCAGGCTGTCGTACAGCAGGCCGGCATCGGCGTCATCGTCGCCATCGGCGCAACTGCCCAGATCGAAGGCATCGCCGCAGAACAGGCGATCGCGCCACAGATAGCTCACGCAGTGCGCGGTGTGCCCGGGCGTCGCGAGCACGCGCAGCACCTCCTGACCGAACACCAGCGTGCTGCCGTGCACCGCACGCTCGACCTTTGCCGGGCAGGCGGCATTGATACCGACGCCATCGGCGATGACCAGCGTGGCACCGGTCAGCTCGCTCAGCGCGCTGCAGTTCAGCGGCTGGCTGGCATGGACATGGGTGCGCAGCACGTGGCTCAGCCGGAATCGGCGCTCGGCCAGCAGCGCAAGCAGCAGTTCGGTGCTGCGCGGCGGCGGATCGATGATGACCGCGTCCAGCGAGCCGGCATCGGCCAGCAGATAACCGATTTGGCCGGCGTCAGGGTCTTCGATCGGGTGGAAATACACGGTGGGCTCGGCAGTGCGCGAAAGATGTCGTGCACTGCCCTATCAAGCGCCGTGCCAGCCGCGTTCACCAGTGCAGAACATCCATTGAATCAGTGGGATGCAGGGCCGCGCATGCGGCAGCACCCGGCGGATCCGGCTGCCTTTGGCAGCCAGGCTGCCATCGCACTGACGGCGTTGGCAGGGCGCGCCGTCGCGCCGTTCCGATCCTGCTTCGATGCGCCAGCCGCGGTGACACGGCAGACGTGCCCGACATGACGGGCAGGAGCGCCATGTTTGGCAGTCGGGGCCACTGCCGCATGCTGCCCTGGCAGCCCGAAATGACCTTGTCACACGCTGGGGAATATATTCAAGTTATTGAAATTATTTTGTTTCTCCAGATATTCATCGGAGCCAGACAGGTGGCACACAACTTGATAACACGACATGCCGGCCGCGCATTGCGTGGTCGACCTGATCCGCCGGGCAGACGACACCGCACCGGCACATGCATTCGAGACATGGAGAACTGAAATGGACAACACCCAGCAATCGACCTTCCCGCGCCTGAACGAACCGGCTCCGGCCTTCAGCGCCCGTACCACGCACGGTGACCGCAAGCTGGAGGACTACCGCGGCAAGTGGCTCATCCTGTTTTCGCACCCGGCCGACTTCACGCCGGTGTGCACGACCGAATTCATCGCCTTCGCCAAGGCGGCACCGAAATTCTCCGGGATGGGCTGCGAACTGCTGGGCCTGTCGATCGACAGCCTGTTCTCACACCTCGCCTGGGTGCGCAATATCAAGGAGAAGTTCGGCGTCGACATTCCGTTTCCGATCATCGAAGACCTGAAGATGGACGTCGCCCGCGCCTACGGCATGGTGCATCCGGGTGCCGCCGACACGCAGGCCGTGCGCGCCACCTTCTTCATCGACCCGAACGGCGTGCTGCGCGCGATGGTGTACTACCCGATGAGCAACGGCCGCAGCATCGACGAATTCGTGCGGCTGCTGACGGCACTCCAGACCTCGGATGCCAATGGCGTCGCCACGCCGGAAAACTGGTGCCCGGGCCAGCCGGTCATCGTGCCGCCACCGAAAACCGCCGAAGCCGCTGAAAAGCGCGCCTCCGAAGGCTACGACACGGTGGACTGGTACTTCTCGACCAGGACGCTGTAGGCAAAAAACAGGTATCCGACCAGCCACCGCGTGGCTGCCGGAACCGACGATCAACGCGCGGAGATCAACAATCATGAGTGATGCCACCTTCAACGAAACCGCGGCGCACGCCGGTCGCCTGGCCCACTTTCCGGTGTCGCTGTTCGCCATCGTGATGGGGACTGCCGGACTTGCGATCGCGTGGATGAAGGCACACCACGCGCTCGGCGCACCCGTCGAGATCACGCAGCTGCTGCGCTGGGTGGCGTCGGCGCTCTACCTCTTCCTGCTCGCGATGTACGCCGCCAAGCTGGCGCGCCATCCGGCGGAGGTGGCGGCGGAGCGGCGGCACCCGGTGCGGCTGAATTTCTTTCCGGCCATCTCGATCGGACTCATCCTGCTGGCGATTGCGTGGGCGCCCGACGCACCTGCAGCGGCCAGCTGGATGTGGCGCATCGGTGCCGCGCTGCAGCTTGGCTTCACGCTGTACGTCATGAGCAGCTGGCTGCACCACACGCACTACGTGATACAGCACGCCAACCCGGCCTGGTTCATCCCGGTGGTCGGCAACATCCTGGTGCCTATCGTGGGCGTGCGCTTTGCGCCGGCCGATGTGAGCTGGTTCTTCTTCAGCATCGGTCTGGTGTTCTGGATCGTGCTGATGACGCTGGTGCTGTACCGCCTGTTCTTTCACGAACCCTTGCCGGCACGTCTTGCGCCGACGCTGTTCATCCTGATCGCGCCCCCGTCGGTCGGCTTCCTGTCGTATGTCGCGCTGAGCGGCGAGGTCGATGCGTTCGCGCGCATCCTGTACTTCTGCGCCCTTTTCCTGACGCTGCTGCTGGCCAGCAATGCGTTGCGCTTCGTCCGCCTGCCCTTCTTCATTTCTGCCTGGGCGTATTCCTTTCCGCTGGCAGCGATGACCATCGCCACCTTCGAAATGGGCGTGCGCACCGGTCAGGGCTTCTACAGCGTGCTGGCACTTGCGCTGCTTGCGGTGCTCACGCTGGTGCTGGTCGCACTGGTGACGAAAACCGTGCAGGCGGCGCTGCAAGGCCGCATCTGCATACCCGAGTGAGCGCCTCGCCCTGGCGCCGCTGGCTGCTGCGACGCTTTGCGGCCACCCGCGAGCCGCATGCGACCACGCCGGCAGACTTCGGACTGCCGGCGGTCACCGTATGGCTGACGGCCTGCGATGGCCGGCGCCTGCACGGCTGGTTCGTGCCGGCCGGCGCCGGACCGCGCGCACCGGCCGCACTGGTGATGCACGGCTGGGGCGCCAATGCGTCGATGATGCTGCCGCTGGCCCGCCCGCTGCACGAGGCCGGCCACGCCGTGCTGCTGCTCGATGCGCGCGGCCACGGCGACAGCGATGACATCGACTTCATGTCGCTGCCGCGCTTCGCCGACGACGTGGCCGCCGGGCTGGACTGGTTGTGCGCGCGTGATGACGTCGATCCGGCGCGGCTGTCGCTGATCGGGCATTCGGTCGGCGCCGCCGCAGTGCTGCTGGAAGCCAGCCGGCGGCCGCGTGCGCAGGCGGTGATCAGCCTGTCGGCTTTCGCGCACCCGCAGGACATGATGCGGCGCTACCTCTCGGCGATGGGCATTCCGTGGCGCCCCTTCGGTGCGCTGATCACGCGCCACGTGCAGCACGTGATCGGTGCTCGATTCGACGACATCGCGCCGCTGGCCACGCTGCCAAAAGTCCGCTGCCCGGTGCTGCTGGCGCACGGTTTGCGCGACAGCACCGTTCCGATCAGCGAAGCACACCGGCTGGTGGCCGCGCGGCCCGGCACACCGCTGATTTCCCTCGATGCCGAGCATGACCTGAGCGCCGCCCTGCCACACGCGCGCGCCGCGCTGATGGCCTTTCTGGCCGCGTCGGGTGGGAACGCCCACAACGAGGGCGCACTGACATGGCTTCGCGACCAGACCACGAGCGAAGGGCTGTGGGAGCGACGGCCCCGTCGCGATCGGTGAGGTGACCATCACAGTGCGAAGTGCGCATCGCGGCGAGGGCAGAGCGGTAATGCCGTTCAGTTAGCACTGGCAGATAAACTTGTTTTTACGCAAGTTATTGTAAACAAGGAAGAAGGCTGTTAACGTCTGGCTCGATGCTTTCAAGCCAGC
>NZ_JANINH010000022.1:0-293 GCF_024580155.1 Methyloversatilis sp. XJ19-13
GAAAGTCGGCGTGCAGCGCGCGATGTGCGGCCGCAGCCCTCACCCGGCGCTGCGCGCCACCCTCTCCCGCTGATGCGGGCGAGGGTTGGAAGGCGTTGGCCTCACGGTGCTGTGGTGGGTGAGGGGCGGCACGGCGTCGGGCCTGCTGTGTGTTGGTGGGCAAGGATTAAATGGCGCACTGTCCGTTGCGCTGCATCGGGCGAAGGTCAGCTCCCCTCTCCCGCATCAGCGGGAGAGGGGCCGGGGGTGAGGGCGAAAGTCGGCGTGCAGCGCGCGATGTGCGGCCGCAGCCC
>NZ_JANINH010000022.1:298-34903 GCF_024580155.1 Methyloversatilis sp. XJ19-13
GCACGGCGTCGGGCCTGCTGTGTGTTGGTGGGCAAGGATTAAATGGCGCACTGTCCGTTGCGCTGCATCGGGCGAAGGTCAGCTCCCCTCTCCCGCATCAGCGGGAGAGGGGCCGGGGGTGAGGGCGGCAGCGGTCGATGAACCGCTGCGTCGCTGTCGTCGATTGTCTCGTGCCGGACGCGGATTCAGCTCGTTGCCCACATCACCAGCGCGATCAGCACGACATTCACCGCGATGGCGGCGAACAGGCCGCCGAGCAGGAAGTGCTGCGGGCCGAGTCCTTCGGTGGTGCGGTTGATCATGCGCGTGCGACCGATGCCGGTGAAGGTGAGCAGGATGATCTTGAGGGCGCGCAGGCTGCCGCGCAGCAGCGGGACGGGGGCTTGATCCATCGCCCGATTGTGCCTGACCGGCCCGCGCTGTGCTGGTCGTCGGCAGCCCGGTGCGGCCGTGGCATGATGCGACGATGACATCCGGAAACGAAGCGATGGACGACAGCCTGTCACGCGCCGACGCGCAGCAACGCGCCGACGACATCCGCGCCTTTCGCCGCGAACAGGCGCGACTCGCGGCCGACGGGCTGGCCGCGGCCGATGCGGCGGCGATCCGGGCGCACCACGATGTGCTGCTGACGCGTCTCGCCGCACGGCCTGACGTCGACACCACGCAGCGCGCCCGCCAGCTCACGCTCGGCCTGCGCATCGCCTCCTTCCTCGGCGCGCTGGCGCTGGCGGCCAGCGTGTTCTTCCTGTTCCGCCAGTACTGGCCGCTGTTTCCCGAAGCCGTGCAGGTGATCGTGCTGGCCGGTGCCTCGCTCGGCACGCTGGCGCTGACCGCGTGGCTGCACGGGCGCGATGCCTCCGGCTACTTCACCAAGCTGGCGGCGCTGGTGGCCTTCGCCTGCTTCGTGCTGAACCTGGGCCTGCTCGGCTCGAGCTTCAACATCACCCCGTCGGACAAGGCGCTGCTGCCGTGGGCGGCCTTCGCGCTGCTGCTCGCCTACACCTGCGAACTGCGCCTGCTGCTGGTGGCCGGGCTGATCTGCATCACCGGCTTCATCGCCGCCCGCGTCGGCAGCTGGTCGGGCATGTACTGGCTCAGCGTCGGTGAGCGGCCGGAACATTTCTTCCCGGCGGCGCTGCTCATGTTCTGTGTGCCCTTCTTCGTCGATCACCGGCGGCATCCGGGCTTCGACGCAACCTGGCGGCTGGTCGCGCTGCTGGCGCTCTTCCTGCCCATGCTGGTGCTGTCGAACTGGGGCCGCGCGAGCTATCTGCCCTTCGAGGCCGATGTGATCGAAGGGATCTATCAACTGGGCGGCTTCGTCGCCGGCGGCCTGCTGACCTGGCTCGGCGCGCGCCGCGGCTGGCCGGAGGTGATGAATACCGCGGTCGTGTTCTTCGTCATCTTCCTGTACACCAAGCTGTTCGACTGGTGGTGGGCGGTGATGCCGAAATTCTTGTTCTTCCTCGTGCTCGGGCTGGTGGCGCTGCTGGTCATCCTGGTGCTGAAGCGGCTGCGCGCGGTCGTGGCGGTGGAGGGCGGGCAATGAGGCGTGCGCAGAAAATCCTGCTGGCGGGTGGCGTGGCCCTGATCGTCGCGGTGAATGCTTTCGTGCTGGCGGGGGTGGCGTGGAACCGTTCGGGCGCGCCCGCCAGCGCGCTCACCCTCGCGCAGCGCGAACTGAGCCTGCCCTATGCCTTCGGGCTGGATGGCGAGCGCGGCGGCATCGACGTGGCGCTGCTCTGGCGCGCGCCGATGCGCGACGACAACGCGGAGGCCGCCTACGACATGCACTACGGTCGTGGCCCTGATTGGCTGGATGCTGACAAGCTGCGCGAACTGGGCTTCGACCTGAAGGATGGGCGCGACGCCTACCGCGCCAGTCGCGAGGTCTACGTCGTGCTCGAACTGGCCGGCGCGTCCTGGCAGGCGGCCCTGGCGCAGGCACAGCGCCGGCTGGACCGTGCACTCGCCCGCGGCAGCACCGACAAGCAGGATGCCGACGCGCTGAAGTCGGCGCAGGAGGCCCTGAAATACGAACAGGACAAGGCGTCGCGCCTGTTCGCCGTCGACGCCGGGCTGGACGCGGCGACGCTGCGCCAGCGCTACCCCGATCGGCACAGCAATGCCATCGTTGCCGCAACGGTGACGCCATCGGTCACGGTGATCGAAGGAAAACCCCTCTTCAGCGGCCACATCGGCGAGCTGTCCGTTGCCCGCATCAGCGTGCCGCACGCGCTGCGCGGCGCGATGGAGGGCGTCGACCGGACGGCGCTCGACAGCGGGCGCGCGGCCTTCGAAATGGACGTTTCGTGGGGCCGCCGTTTCGAGCCGTGGATCACCGCGGTGCGCCCGCGCCGGCCGGCGCCGGCCGGATGAAGCAGCCGATCACCGGTTACCTGATCGACGACGAAGGCGACTGGGTTGCCCGGCTGGCCTGCGGGCATCGCCAGCACGTGCGCCACCACCCGCCTTTCACCAACCGGCCCTGGGTGGTGACGGAAGATGGACGTGCGGCCCATCTCGGCGCGCTGCTCGACTGCCCGCGCTGCGACGCCTTCGAGTGGCCCGATCACATCGTCGCGCAGGCCGGGCGCCGCGGCTGAAGCGGTGCTATCTTCCGCCCCCGTGTTTCAGGGAGACGACATGCGCAGCACAGGCCGCATCAGGACATGGAAGGATGACAAGGGTTTCGGCTTCATCGTGCCGGACGACGGCGGTGATGAACTGTTCGCCCACATCAGCGAAGTGAACGCCGAAGGTCGCCGGCCGTCGGCGGGCGACCGCGTCAGCTTTGCCGTCGGCACCGACCGCACGGGGCGGCGCTGTGCCAGGCAGGTACTGCTCGACGGCGTGCCTCTGAAGACTGCGCGCGCCCGCGGTCAGGTTCGCGACGATCATCCGGCGCAGTGGGGCGGCGCCACGCTGTTCGTCATTCCGGCCTTTCTCGTGGTCATGCTGGTCGCGGCCTGGCTGTGGCAGGTGCCGGCCGGCTGGTTTCTGCTCTATCTCGGTTTGAGCATCGTCACCTTCGGGCTGTATGCGGTCGACAAGGCGCAGGCTGCCCGCGACGGCATGCGCGTGCCCGAAGCGCGGCTGCATCTGCTGGCACTGGTCGGCGGCTGGCCCGGCGGCCTGCTGGCGCAGCAGTTCCTGCGCCACAAGTCGGTCAAGGCGTCGTTCCGGCGCGGCTTCTGGGTCACCGTGGCGCTGAATGTGCTCATCTTCCTGTTCGTCACCAGCCCGCTCGGCCGGCCACTCGTCGCGCACTGGCTGGGGTAGGGATCGCGGGCAGCGAGCAATGCGCGCCGAAACCCCCGCTCCGCAGCGATACGCACGCTGCACAGCGCTGGTCACAGCACTATCGCGGCGAGGCCGCCGCTCCCACAGCCAGAACCACAGCGCCCGCGCAACCGCGGCATCGCACGGCGCCGCCATGACGGGGCGCGCCGTGCGCTCGGTTGCACCGGCAATAACGCCCCCGAAATGCACTGGCGGATGATCCCGCTCAAGGTGCGTGCCCCAGGCTTTGATCAGGATGGACGCACCGGCATTTCAGTAGGTTGGGGTGAGCGCAGCGATGCCCAACATCCCGGCTTTTGACCAAGGATGCGCGCTCCGGCACTTCGTAGGTTGGGGTGAGCGCAGCGATGCCCAACATCCCCTGCCTTCGATCAGGGTGGGCGTATCGATATCGAGGGAGTCCGCACATGGGCCGCATCGTTGTCATCCAGGGGCATCCCGAAACGCGCGCGGGCCTGCTGCGCGCACTTGCCGACAGCTACATCGAAGGTGCCCGCGAGGCCGGGCATGAAGTCGAGGTGATCGACGTGACGCGGCTCGACTTTCCGCTGCTACGCGACAAGGCGGCCTGGTCTGCAGCTGCGGACGGTGACGTCGCGCAGGCGCAGGCGGCGGTGGCCGCGGCGCAGCATGTGGCGGTGTTCTTCCCGCTGTGGCTGGGTACGCTGCCGGCGCTGCTCAAGGCCTTTTTCGAACAGCTCCTCCGGCCGGGTTTCGCGATCGGCGAAGGCACCGGACTGAACCCGTTCAAGCCGCTGCTGAAGGGTCGTTCGGCGCGGCTGATCGTGACCATGGGCATGCCGGCCTTGATGTTCCGCTTGGTCTACCTTGCGCATGGCGTGAAGAGCTTCGAACGCAATGCACTGAATTTCGTCGGCATCCGGCCGGTGCGCACGACGCTGATCGGCAGCGTGGACAGCATGGATGACGCCGGTCGTGCCCGTTGGCATGCGCAGATGCGCGGCTTGGGGCGCGCCGCCCGCTGAAGGGGCTGCGCTGTAGGAGCGGCGGCGCTGTGGGAGCGGCGGCGCGGTGGGAGCGGCGGCCTCGCCGCGATCTGCGCGTTGATCATCGACCATCGCTGCACTGATCGCGGCGAGGCCGCCGCTCCCACAGGGCACTCCCACAGGGCACTCCCACAGGGGCACTCCCGCAGCCGCTGCTTCACCGAGACGTTCTTCGAGCTCGTCACTCCGACACTGAAAGCGTGCTTGGAGGCTTCGCCGGAAATTCCGACTGGTGGGTCGACTTCGCTACACCCGCAGCAGGCGCACGCGCCTGAACCAGCCGCCGAAAGCAGCGGGCTCGTTGCTGACGACGCCGAAGGGCAGGTCTTTCAGCGCGTCTTCGAGTACCAGGTCGAGCCGGGTGGCGATGCGGCCGGCGATGGGCGACAGCAGGCGGCGCAATGGCGCTGGTCGACCGGCAGGCAGGAATTTGTCGAGCAGCAGGGCCGCGCCGCCCGGTTTGAGCACGCGGGCGGCTTCGCGCAGGCAGGCGGCGCCATCCGGCACGACGGCGACGATGAGGTGCAGCACAACGCAGTCGAAGCTCGCGTCGCGGAAGGGCAACTGCATGGCGTCGCCGCGCACCGCGGTGTAATCGAGTCCTTCGGCGCGCGGCAGGCTGCGCGACAGCATGGCGCTGTTGAAGTCGAGGCCGGTGTAGCGGTGGTCGGGCTGCAGGCAAGGAAGGTCGAGGCCGGTACCGATGCCGCACAGCAGGATGTCGGACGGCGACCGCGGCAGGGCGTCGAGGCTGGCGCGCCGCGCGCCGCGCGAGGCAAGGTCAACGACCGCATCGTACAGCGGGGCAAGACGGGTATAGGACGCGTCGAGAGACACCGCGCCGCCCCGGGCCTCAGTGCAGCACGCGCGGCATGGCCAGCGTGAATTCGGGGATGACGGCTTCGAACTGCGTGCCGTCTTCGGCCACCATCTGGTAGGTGCCGCCCATGGTGCCGACCGGTGTGGTCAGCGCACAGCCGCTGGTGTATTCGAACTTTTCGTCCGGCTTGAGCAGCGGTTGCTGGCCGACGACGCCGAGGCCGCGCACTTCCTGTTCGGAATCGGCCGCGTCGCGGATGACCCAGTGACGGCTGATCAGCTGCGCCGGCACGGTGCCGGTGTTGGTGATCGTCACCGTGTAGGCGAAGACGAAGCGCGACTCGTCGGGGTCGGACTGCTCTTCGACATAGCGTGTCTGCACCGACACCGTGATTTCGTGTTTTTTCGCTTCGGCCATGGCAGCTTTTTAACCGAAGTCCATCAGGGCGGCAAGCAGCAGCCGCCGCGACGGACCGTGCGAGCCGCGGGGCAAGGCACGGGAGCCGATACAATTGCACTCCCGCCATCCGGAGCACGCCCGTGAGCCACTCGTCCGTTCGTCCTTCATCCGCTTCCGATTTCCTGATCGCGCCCAGCCTGCTGTCGGCCGATTTCGCCACGTTGGGGCAGGAGGTGCGCAACGTCATCGATTCCGGCGCCGACTGGATCCACTTCGACGTGATGGACAATCACTACGTGCCCAACCTGACCATCGGCCCGCTGGTGTGCCAGGCGCTGCGCCCGCATACCGACGCGGTGATCGACGTGCATCTGATGGTGAAGCCGGTCGACCGCATCATTCCGGACTTCGCGAAGGCCGGCGCCAACGTGATCACCTTCCATCCGGAAGCGTCGGAGCACGTCGACCGTTCTCTGGCGCTGATCCGCGATCACGGTTGCCGGGCTGGTCTGGTGTTCAACCCGGCCACGCCGCTGCATCACCTCGACCACGTGATGGACCGGCTCGACCTCGTGCTGCTGATGTCGGTGAACCCGGGCTTCGGCGGCCAGAGCTTCATTCCGGAAACGCTGAACAAGCTGCGCGCCGCACGCGCGAAGCTCGACGAGTACGAAGCGCGCACCGGCCGGCGCATCCGGCTGGAAATCGATGGCGGCGTGAAGGTGGACAACATCGCCGACATCGCGCGCGCCGGCGCCGACACCTTCGTCGCCGGCTCGGCCGTGTTCGGCGCCGGGCTCGACACCGACCCGAACCGCTACGACAGCGTGATCGGCGCGCTGCGCGGCCAGCTGGCTACCGTCGCAGCATGACTGCGACGCCAGGCACTCGCGACATGAGCGCACGGCGCGCGGTCGTCGCCATCAGCTTCGACCTCGACGGCACGCTGCTCGACACCGTGCCCGACCTCGCCGCCGCGGCGCGCGACATGGCGCTCGAACTGGGCCTGCCACCAAGGCGCGAAGACGAGGTGCGCGTGTTCGTCGGCCGCGGCATTCCGGATCTGGTCGAGCGCTGCCTGGGCGAGCGGGCGCAGGACGCCGCACTGCTTGCGCAGGCGATAGAGACGTTCAAGCGCTGTTACCGCGCGCGCAACGGTGAACATTCGACCGCCTACCCGGGCGCGCACGACACGCTGGCGGCGCTGCAGACGGCCGGTTTCCGGCTCGCCTGCGTCACCAACAAGGCGGCCGACTTCACCGAGCCGCTGCTCGAACTGATGAAGCTGCGGCCGTACTTCGACTGCGTGGTCAGCGGCGACACGCTGCCGCAGAAGAAGCCCGACCCGGCGCCGCTGCTGCATGCGGCCGCGCAACTGGGCTGCGCACCGGCCACGCTGTTACATATAGGCGACTCGTACAACGACATCGATTGCGCCCGCGCGGCCGGCGTGGCGGTGTTCGGCGTGCCCTGGGGCTACAGCGAAGGGCGCGTGCTGGACGCAAAAGATTGCGATGGGCTACTATCGTCGCTCCCTGACCTGCTCGACCGGGTCATGCTTTCGACCGGCCATTGAGCCGATCAGACCACAACGAACCGACAGCAAATGGACAGCCCGACTTCCAAGGAGATACCCGCCCGCAGCTGCGCGCCCGCGCCCCTGCCCGGGTACCTGTGGCGAGCCGCCTGAGTCCGCTTCCGGTCCGGCGCATGCGGTGACACCGCGGCGCCCGTTCAACTCCCGCTTTCCGGTCTGTCCATGAATCACGATCAATTCGAGGCGCTCGTACGCGCCGGCTACAACCGCATTCCGGTCGCGCGCCAGGCGCTGGCCGATCTCGACACGCCGCTGTCCGCCTATCTCAAGCTGGCCGACGCGCCGTATTCCTATCTGCTCGAATCGGTGCAGGGCGGCGAGCGCTGGGGCCGCTATTCCATCCTCGGCCTGCCGGCGCGCACGCGCATCGTCGTGCGGCGCAACGATATCCGCGTGCTGCGCGACGAGGTCGAGATCGAGCACTGCGAATCGGCCGACCCGCTCGGCTTCGTGCAGGACTTCATCAACCGCTACCGGGTGCCCGATCTGCCGGGCCTGCCGCGCTTTTCCGGCGGGCTGGTCGGCTACTTCGGCTATGACGTCGTGCGCTATGTCGAGCACCGGCTCGAAGCCGGCTGGAACAAGGCCGATCCGCTCGGCGTGCCGGACATCCACCTGCTGCTGTCCGACGAACTGGCGGTGTTCGACAACCTGTCCGGGCGGCTCACCTTCATCGTCTATGCCGATCCGGCGCAGCCGGACGCGCTGATGAACGCGCATCTGCGGCTCGAAACGCTGTCGGCGCGGCTGAAGTCGCCGCTGCGCGAACCGGACACGCCGCGCGGCGTGTCGGTCGCCGCGGTGTCCGGCTTCGGCCACGATGCCTACTGTGCGGCGGTCGACACCGCCAAGCGCTACATCTTCGACGGCGACATCATGCAGGTCGTGCCGTCGCAGCGCATGAGCAAGCCGCTGGCGACGACGCCGATGGCGGTCTATCGCGCACTGCGCGCGCTGAACCCGTCGCCCTACATGTATTTCTTCAATCTGGGCGACACGCACATCGTCGGCGCCAGCCCGGAAATCCTGGCCCGTCTCGAAGGCGACAAGGTGACGGTGCGGCCGATCGCCGGCACGCGCAAGCGCGGCGCCACGCCGGACGAAGACCGCGCGCTGGCCGAAGATTTGCTGTCGGACGAGAAGGAACGCGCCGAACACATCATGCTGGTCGATCTCGGCCGCAACGACCTCGGCCGGGTCGCCGCCATCGGTTCGGTGGAGGTGACCGATCGCATGGTGGTCGAGAAGTATTCGCACGTGATGCACATCGTCAGCAATGTCGAAGGCGTGCTCAAGCCCGGGCTGACCGCGATGGACGTGCTGCGCGCCACCTTCCCGGCCGGCACGGTCAGCGGCGCGCCCAAGGTCAGGGCAATGGAAATCATCGACGAGCTTGAGCCGGTCAAGCGCGGCATCTATTCCGGCGCGGTCGGCTACCTCGGTTTCAATGGCGGCATGGACGTGGCCATCGCGCTGCGCACCGCGGTCATCAAGGACGGCGTGCTGCACGCCCAGGCCGGCGGCGGCGTGGTGATGGATTCGACGCCGGAAGGCGAATGGCAGGAAACGCTGAACAAGGCGCGCGCCGTGCTGCGTGCGGCCGAACTGGCGGAAGCGGGGCTGGTGCCGGGCCCGGACGGGCGGGGGAACTGACATGTTATTGATGATCGACAATTACGACTCCTTCACCTACAACCTCGTGCAGTACTTCGGCGAGCTCGGTGAGGACGTGCGGGTGTTCCGCAACGACGAAATCACGCTCGACCAGATCGATGCGCTCAATCCGGACCACATCGTGGTGTCGCCCGGGCCGTGTTCGCCGAAGGAAGCGGGCGTGTCGGTGCCGCTGATCAATGCCTTCGCCGGCAGATACCCGATACTGGGCGTGTGTCTCGGCCACCAGAGCATCGGTGCGGCGTTCGGCGGCGACGTGGTGCACGCCAAGGTGGTGATGCACGGCAAGACGGCCGCCATCCACCACGCCGACAAGGGCATGTTCCGCGGCCTGCCGAATCCCTTCACCGCCATCCGCTACCACTCGCTGGCGGTGGCGCGCGACACGCTGCCGGAGTGCCTGGAAGTGACGGCCTGGACCGACGACGGCGAAATCATGGGCATGCGGCACAAGACGCTGGCGGTCGAGGGCGTGCAGTTCCATCCCGAGTCCATCCTGACGGAGCACGGCCACCGGATGCTGAAGAACTTCCTCGACGAGTGGAGGGCAGGCGCATGAGCTTCACGCCGAAACAGGCGCTCGAGCGCGTGATCGAGCACCGCGAAATCTTCCGCGACGAAATGACCGCGCTGATGCGCCAGATCATGACCGGCGAAGTGTCGCCGACGCTGATCGCCGCCATCCTGATCGGTCTGCGCGTGAAGAAGGAAACTGTGGGCGAGATTGCCGCGGCCGCACGGGTGATGCGCGAACTGTCGATGAAGGTGCCTGTGGATGACACGCAGACGCTGGTCGACACCTGCGGCACCGGTGGCGATGGCGCGCACACCTTCAATATTTCCACCGCGGCGATGTTCGTTGCCGCCGCCGCCGGCGCGCGCGTAGCCAAGCACGGCGGGCGGGCCAGTTCGTCGCAGAGCGGGTCGGCCGACGTGCTGGAAGCGCTCGGCATGACGCTGAACCTCACGCCAGCGCAGGTTGCGACGTGCATCGAACAGGCTGGCGTGGGTTTCATGTTCGCGCCCAACCACCACAGCGCGATGAAGCACGCCGCACCGGTGCGCCGGGACCTGGGCGTGCGCACGATGTTCAATATCCTCGGCCCGCTGACCAATCCGGCCGGTGCGGCCAATCAGGTGATGGGTGTGTTCCACGCCGACCTGGTCGGTATTCTCGCGCGGGTGCTCAAGGAACTGGGGTCGCGCAATGTGCTGGTGGTGCATGGCCGCGACGGGCTGGATGAACTGTCGATCAGCGGCGACACCTTCGTGGGCGAGCTGCGCGATGGCGAGGTGCGCGAATACACGGTGCATCCGTCGGACGTCGGTCTGCCGGTGCATGCACTCGACACGCTGCGCGTGGCCGATGTGCAGGCTTCGCGCGACATGCTGCTGGCCGCGCTGGAGGGTCGCTTCGCCCCGGCGCGCGACATCGTGCTGCTCAACGCCGGTGCCAGCCTCTATGTGGCGGGCGTGGCGGACAGCCTGCGCGACGGTGTGGACCGTGCCCGTGAGGCGGTCGAGTCCGGCGCCGCGCGGGCACGTGTCGATGCGCTGGTGGAGCTGACGCGCTCGTTCGCCACCTGATGTTGTCGCAGGAGCCTGCCCCGCAGGCGATCGGGTTTCGCATTACGGAGTCGCCACGATCGACAGCTTGATCGCCTGCGGGGCAGGCTCCTGCAGGTCCGCAACATTCAATGGGGTCAGAAGAAATGTCCGACATCCTGCAGAAAATTCTCGCCACCAAGCGGGAGGAAATAGCCGCCGGCCGCGCCTTGCAGACGCTGGATGCGCTGTGTACCCGGGCCGAGGCCCAGCCGCCGGTGCGCAACTTCGTCGCTGCGCTGGGCGATCGCGTCGCGCGCCGCCAGCCGGCGGTGATTGCCGAGGTGAAGAAGGCCAGTCCGTCGAAGGGCGTGCTGCGCGCCGACTTCCGTCCGGCCGAGATTGCACGCTCGTACGAAGCGGGCGGTGCCGCCTGCCTGTCCGTGCTGACCGACCGGCAGTATTTCCAGGGTGCGCCCGAATATCTGGTCGAGGCGCGTGCCGCCTGCCGGCTGCCGGTGCTGCGCAAGGATTTCATCATCGATCCGTGGCAGGTGGTCGAGGCGCGCGCGATGGGCGCCGACTGCATCCTGCTGATCGTGGCTGCTTTCCTGCCGCCGTCCGGCGAGGCGGATGGCGCGCAGCAGGCGAAAGCGGTGGCCGACATGCGCGCACTCGAAACCCTGGCCGGAGAGCTGGGCATGGCAGTGCTTGTTGAAAGTCACGACGCGGGTGAACTTGATCTGGCGCTGCAGCTCGATACGCCGCTGATGGGCATCAACAACCGCAGCCTGCGTACCTTCGAGGTGTCGCTCGATTTCACGCTGTCCCAGCTTGATCGCATTCCGGCCGGGCGTATCGTGATCACCGAAAGTGGCATCCTGACGGCAGAAAACGTCGCGACCATGCGGGCCCGCGACGTGCATGCCTTTCTGGTCGGCGAAGCCTTCATGCGCGCCACTGACCCCGGGGCCGAACTGGCCCGCCTGTTCGGAACTGCCGTGGTCTGAACCACGGCAGTCCGGTCATCAGCTGCGCACTGTGCCGTCGGCGGCACGCGGGCCGTCGCCCTCGTCATGCTGCCTGCCGTGGTGCCTGCCATGTTGCGGGTGACCGCCGCCCAGACGGGCCAGTGATTTCGCCGCGTCCTTGCGCTGTTCGGGCGTCAGCACTTCGGCCAGATCGGCCAGCGTGCGCGTCATCAGCTTCGAACGTTCGTCCATTTGCGCATGACGTGCCGCTCGCAGCTGTTCGATCCGGTCGCGATCGATCGACTCGGCCGACAACAGCGCCAGCATGTCCTTCGGACCGCTGTCATCGGCAGGGCGCAGTGCCTTCATCTGTTCGGATGTGGCCTTGACGATTTCGCGGGCACGCGCCTTCTGTTCGTCGGTCGCGCCGACCTTGCTGAAGACGCGTTCGACGCGTTCTGCCATGCGCTTCTCCATATGACCGTGGCCTTGATGCGCTGCGGTCTTCATGGCATGTGGCGCGCGCTGTTCGCCCGCGTCGGCGGACGCCTGCGGAATGACGGCGACCAGACCGGCCAGTGCGCCGGCTGCGGTAAGCGCAGCCAGCCAGCGGCCGCGGGATGCTGCAGCCTGCAGGGGGCGGGTAGTGACGGCGTTCGGGTGTTTCATGATCTGACTCCTCTGATTTGCCGGAATGCTCCGGCAGCGAAGCCAGTGTCGGCTGCTGCTGTAAACCCGCTGCGCGACTGCAGTAACGATTTGTAAGATTCGCCGGGTTTCGGCATTTTCAAGGCCGGGATTCAGGTTGCGGCCGAAACGGGTGACACTGACCTGCAATGAACGGTCAGGATGTGATGATTCCCAGTGTTGGCGCGGGTTCTGTGGCAAAACACTGCGGTATTATCCGACCGGGTTCCGTCCGTCAGAACGGCCGATAAACAATCAAAAAAGGTCAGCGCCGGGGGTCACCCCGACGTATCCCGTTTCCTGCACAGCATGTCAGCCAACGCTGCAAGCGCGATCGAATGTGCCGTGCTGTCTGGCGCGCCCTCCGTCCCGGTGATTGCCGGAACGGCGCTCGGCCTGCGCTCGCCGCAGGGCGAGGCGCAGCCGCTGTCGGCGTTGCTGCGTGCCGATCCGGTGCTCGTGCTGCGCGTGCTGCGCGCGTCGGAAGCGCTGGAACACCCGAACGGCCTGAGCGCAGCCCGTCGCATCGATGCGGTGATCGACGCTGGCGGGCAGGCCCTGATCCGCGCGGCCTTGCTCGACACCTACCAGTGGTCGTCCCGCCTCGGCGGTGTGCCGGACGGATTCCGTCGCTACTGGTCACATTCGCTGCTGAGCGCCGAAACCGCGCGCGAACTTTCGCTGCGCTGTGGCAACAGTGACCCCGACGAGGCCTACATTGCAGGTCTGCTGCTCGATGTGGCGATGCCGCTGCTGTCGAACAGCCCACCGTACCTGAACCTGCTGGCGCAAGGTCATGACGAGTTCGCGCTGTCAGGCCTCGAGACCGCCGAACTGGGTGTGTCGCACGCCGAAGTCGCCGCCGATCTGCTGTCGGCGGGGTGGGCCGGCGAACTGGCCGACGCCTTGCGCTTCCATCACGCCGACGCGGCGCTGTTCCACGATGCGCCCGAATTGCTGCGCGTCGCGCGCGCGGCCGAAGAACTGTCGGGCGGCGGCAGCGGCGACGCGATGCAGCACGCCGCGCTGGCGCATGCGCTGACCGGGCTGCCGATGGACCAGCTCAACGACGCCTGGCAGACCGCCTGCCGACGCACGCAGTCCCGGCTGGATGCGTTGCAGCTGCTCGACCCGGTGGCGCCGATGATCGCCGGCGCACCCTATCGCCCGTTCTTCGAGGTTTCGCCCGACGCCTCGTTCAACCCGGCGAACGGTACTGATCCGCAACAGTCGGTGCTGCTCGATCTCGCCCGCAGCGGTCTGCTCGCGCAGGTGCTGGAACCCAGCGCTGACAACGACCTGCTGCGTGCCTACCGGCTGGCCGGTTCCCTGCTGCTCGATCTGCCGATGCCGCAGATGCTGCTGCCGGCGCACGGCGAGACCCGGTTCGCCGTGCTCGACGAAGCCGGCGAACCGGGTCGCATTCAGCTCGACCTGGCGAATTCGGGGCTGGGCGATATCGGTCAGGAATTGCTGCGCGGACAGCCCTGGTACTGCGAGGATGCCCGGCAGGCGGCGCGCCTGCCGATCAGCGTCCAGCGGCTGCTGCGCCCGGCACGCGGCGAAGCGTGCCTGATGCTGCCGCTGCTCGGCGACGGCCGGGTGGAAGCTCTGGCACTGCATCGCATGCCTGTTTCGGCGCTGTCAGGCCTGCGCAGGCGCGCTGCCGGACTCGACGCACTGGCCGGCGCAACCGCGCGCGCACTGCGTACGCAGCGCGTACAGGCACGCAATCTGGGCGAATTGCGCAGCAGCATGGTGGAACAGTACGCCGCGCACTCGCGGCAGTTGCGCGCCGACCTGAACACGCCGCTCGGTCTGCTGAAGCACCAGGTGAAGTCGATGCGCCTGAAGATGGGCGCCGATTCGATGCTCGAATCCGAGCTGTCGGTGTTCAACGATCAGGTGATCCGCATCGACACTGTGCTGCACCAGTTCGAAAGCCGCCCGCCGGACATCAGCGCGGCTGCGCAATGGACCGACATCAACCAGCTGATCGAACAGATCATGGCCGAGACCGACGAGCGGACGTTCCGCGCGCGTTCGATCACGAGCGAACTTCACCTTGATTCGGCGCTGCCGCCGCTGCACCTGCCGCTGTCGGCGATGCGCGACATCGTGGCCGCGCTGCTCACGGTCAGTGCCGAGCAGATCGGCAGCGGCGGGCGCATCGCCGTCAGCAGTGCGGATGGGGTTAACTGGAACGGTGTGCTGCACGCGGAAATCCGCATCCGCGATTTCGGCCGCGGCATGGACGCTGCACGGGTGGCCGCGCTGTTCGCTTCGACTGCCGGCGAAGGTCAGGCGCGCCCGACGCTGGCACATGCGCTGGCGCAGATCCGGGCGCTCGGTGGCTCGCTGTCATGCAAGAGCGCGATCGGTCAGGGCACGGTATTCCAGTTGCTGCTGCCGCGCCAGACGCGCCGACGTGCGCCGGCTGCCGAGCAGGTCTGAGGTCTGTTCGCCTCGCCCTGAGACGTGCTGTGGCAGCACGCGTGACGCACGGATCAGATGCGTAAAGACCCTAGGCCGCCTTCCAGCGACTGTTGGCATTCACGTGCTGGGAGAGGAAATCCATCTGGTCGACCAGAATGTTGCGGTTGCTCAGGATCAGGTACTCGGCCTTGTTCGGCACATAGGGTGCATACAGCAGTTGCATGTGCGCCTGTTCAGGCGTGCGACCGCTCTTGCGCTGATTGCACGGACGGCAGCAGGTGACCACATTCATCCACAGATCCCGACCGCCCTGAGACACTGGCAGGATGTGGTCGCGCGTCAGCTTCTGGGCCGAAAAATCGCCGCCGCAGTAGGCACAGATCGAGCGATCGCGGTGGAACAGCTCGCGATTGTTCAGCGGCGGCACGGCCATCTGCAGCTTGTGCGCATGGCTGCGACCCTTGATCGCGATGATGCTGTTGGTGCGGATGAAGGATTGCTCGCCGGTCATCCGGTTGATGCCACCGCGGATTTCGAATTCGTGGCTGCCGGCGACCCAGGCCACAAGATCCTTCGAATGATAGAACACGGCGTGCTGCCAGCTCACCCAGCGATGCGGCACGCCGTTGGCATCCAGCGTCAGTATCCACGGATGTGCCGGCCGGCGGCGTTCCCGCGCTAAGCTCAGCGGTGGGTGCTCTTCCATCGACGGGAACACGGCCTTGGCAACCTCCATAGTGTCCAGCTTGACAGGCAGGAAACGCGGAAACGCAGACTTGCGCGCGGGCGATCGTTTGCCGGATGAGTGTAACGGCCTTCCGCTCGCAGCGCGCACGTACTCTAGCAAAGGAAGATGAATTTGCAACCGCGTCGCCGACGTGTTCCATCATCGAAGCTGCTGGCCGCAACGGGGCTTTCGCTGGCACTGCACGGACTGCTGATCTGGCCGCTTCCGCTGCCGCGTTCGATACCCGACACACCGGCTCCTCTGGTCGGCACACTGCGGCTCGTTCCGGCGGCGCCCGCAGCGGCGACGGTCACCGTTGCGCAAGTCCTGTCGGCCGCTCCGGAATCCCGCCTGTCGATCGATCGTCCGCCACCCTTGCCCGTTCCTGCCGGCCGCTTCGCACCACCCCGGCCCGAACGTGACGCGCCGTCACCCGTCGTTGCGGAATCCTCGCTGCGTGCATTTCGCTACGCGATTGCGCGCGCCGTTGCCCGCGACAGCGCGCTGCTTCAGGCAACCGGGGGTCGCATGTCCATCGCGCTGCGTCTGCATGCGCGCCGTGTCGTCGCGGTCTCGCTCGTGCGCAGCAGCGGACATGATGCGGTGGATGCACGGGTGCTGGCTGCGTTCAGGACAGCGGCGAGTACCGCCATCATGTCGGTTGATCTGCCGCCGCACGGCTTCGCGGTGGAACTGGAACTTGATGGCGAACCGGACGACGCCGGACAGGACGATCAATCACTCGCGCCCGGCTCGAGTGCTGGCTGACCGTTCAGCAGCGCACCTGCTGACGGCAGAACTCCGCCATCGGAATCACGCGCGTGCGGTCGCCTACCGGCTGCATGGCGCGGTCGCCGCCGTGTTCCAGTGCAAGCCGGAAGCCGAAAGTGCTGAAGAAGCGATCGAATACGTCGGCGCCCAGGGTGGCGACCGCAGCCAGTTCGTCGCGCTCGGCTGAGTACTCCAATACAATCGCGGCCAGCGGTTGCGGGGCCGGGCCTTCGAGCACCTGCGCGCCGGCGGCCGGATCGAACTGGCTGTGCTCGGAACAGCAGTGGATGACCCGGGTGCGCGCATTGTGCGGCGTTGCGTCAGCGCGATAGGCGATGAAACTGATGTCGCGTGTGGGATGGGTAAGCTTGTGCGAGCATATGGCCGAGTAGGCGACAACCGATTGGCGCCGGCCGACGCCGCCCGGCCAGTCATAGCGGCGGCCATCCGCAGTGCGGATGTCTTTCCGGCCCGCAACCTTTTGACCGAGATCGAGCAGGAAGCACGGTGTGGCCGGGTAGGGCCACTGGAAAACATAATTGACGCCCGGCTCAAGCGAGCCTGCACGCAACGGCTGGCCGTCACTGTCGGTCAGTACGCTGCGGGGAAAGCTTCGCACGATGCGGGCCTGCGCAGGCTGGTTCAGCCCGAGCATGCCGCACGCAGCGCTGCAGGTCGCGATGAAGTGGCGTCGTTCCATTTTCATGCTCCACAGGGATGGTTTGTGCTGCGGTCGTTGAAACCTAGAAATAGTTGTTGCGATAGTCAAGCGGGTGTGTGCATCACATGAACAGGCCGGTTGACGCAATGCACGAACAGGATGCGCAGGCAAGCGCGCCGGCAGCCGAAGTCGTGCCGCCCGGTTCGCTGCAGCCGCTGCTCGGCCCGTTCCCGCTGAATGCCCTGATCGCAATCGGCTACTGCGTGCTCGTAGCGGCAAACCTGCAGCTGCGCGACGCATCGGGCATCACGCCGATGTGGGCGCCGATCGGCCTCGCGCTGTTCGTCCTGCTTCGCTTCGGCAACCGTGCGCTGCCGGGCGTGCTGATCGGTGTCATCGCTGGAACCGCGCTGGCGCAACTGCCCATACCGATGGCCCTGATGCACGCGGCCGGACAACTGCTCGCGCCGTGGGCGGGGGCGCGCATGCTGCGGCATCTGATCAGCGAACCGGCGCATCTGCTGGAGCGTACCGACGGCGCCTTCAAGCTGCTGGCGGTGGCCTATGCGGTGGCCATCATCAGTGCCGCAGCCACCACCTTCGGCATGGCGCTGGCGCATGACCTGCATGCGGCCCGCTGGCTTGATACCGGTGCGTCGATCTGGCTCGGCGACGCACTGGGCGTCGTGGTGTCCATGCTGCCGCTGCTGGCCTGGACAACCGATCGCTCGCCGGTGCAGTCGCCGCGTCGGCTGATTGAACAGGTGCTGGTCATCCTCACACTGCTTGGCATGCTGGCGGCGACCTTCTTCGGTGTCGCCCTGCTGGCCGAACCCATCCTGCAGCTGTATGCCTCGCTGCCGCTGGTCATCTGGATAGCGTTGCGCTTTCCGCCCCGTGTCGGCTGGACGGTGTTCCTGATCGCATCGCTGACCGCATTGGCCGGCACCGCACAAGGCATCTCGCTGCTGAACGAGCACGCGATGGGTGTGCAGATTTTCGTGCTGCACGGGCTGATCACGCTGACCGCAGCGACCGCGTTGTTCATCGGTGCCGCGATGTTCGAGAAGCAGACGGCGCGGCGCGCGCTGCGCGAACGCGAATCGCATTTTCGCGCGCTGACGCTGCTGTCGGCCGACTGGCATTGGGAACTCGACGCCGACCTGCGCTATCACCGCTTGCCGGATCAACTGACCGGCGTGCATTTCGGCGACACCGCGCTGGACGGCTGCGCACCCTGGGAAATCGCCGGCGAAGAGGCGCTCACCCTTCCGTGGGGCCTGCTGCGCCAGACGCTGGAGCGCCACGACGCCTTCCGCGACTTCCTGTCCCGTCGCCGCGATGGTTCGCGCTGGCGCTATCTGGCCTCATCCGGCGAGCCGGTATTCGACGCGCTTGGCGCCTTTTCGGGCTACCGCGGCGTGAGTCGGGACATCACGGCCGAAATGCAGGCGCGCGAAGCATTGCGCGAGGAAGAGTTCAGACTGCGTGCGCTGGTCGATGCGCTGCCGGAGCTGATCGTGCTGCAGGACAAGCATCTGCGCTGGCGGCTGGCCAACCGCTCGCTGCTCGATACGCGCTGGCTGAAGAAGATGGCCTGGCTGGGCGCCACCAGCGAGGAACTGGCGGCGCACCTGCCGTCGATGGCCGACGTGCTGAAGCAGGACCACCAGATCGCCGAAGCGGTGGCGCTGTCCTGCAAGCCGCATCGGGAAGAGCAGCGCCTCGTCATGCCGGACGGCGAGGAGCGGGTATTCGAAGTCAGCGTCATTCCGCTGACCGACGATGATGGCCAGTTCAACGGGATCGTATCGGTGCGGCGCGACATGACCGCACAACGCGACGCCGAGCGCATCCAGGCCGAGCACGTACAGGGTGTGCAGTCACTCAACGACGAGCTGGAGCGACGTGTCGGCGCGCGCACTGCAGCGCTTGAAGCGGCGATACGCGAACTGGAGGCGTTCAGCTATTCCGTGTCGCACGACCTGAGGGCACCTCTGCGCGCACTGGACGGCTTCTCGCGCCTGCTGGTGGAGGATTACGGCGATCTGCTCGACGAACAGGGGCGCGAATATCTGTCGCGCATCCGCCGCAACAGCCAGCGCATGGGCGAACTGATCGATGACCTGCTGGAACTGTCGCGCGTGTCGCGCGCCGAAGTGCACCGCTCACTGACCAATCTGTCGGACATCGCGCGCGACGTGGTGCGCGAACTGACGGCCGAAGCACCCGATCGCTACGTCCACTGGGTCATTCCGGAAGGTCTGTGGGCCGACACCGATTCCGGACTGGCCCGCGTCGTGTTCGAAAACCTGCTGCGCAACGCGTGGAAATTCACCCGGCTGCAGGCGCAGCCGCGCATCGAGATCGGGCAAACAGAGCTGCAGGGCCAGGCGGCGTACTACGTGCGCGACAACGGTGTCGGCTTCGACATGGCCTATGTCGGTCGACTTTTCGCGCCTTTCCAGCGCCTGCACAACAATCGCGAATTTGACGGCAGCGGCATCGGTCTGGCCATCGTGCAGCGGGTGATCCGTCTGCACGGCGGACATGTGTCGGCCGAGGGCGTGGTCGGCCAGGGCGCAACCTTCAGCTTCAGCTTCGGCCCGGTACGTCCAGACTGAAGTGGTGCACGCCGAAACCGCCCTTGCGCCGCTCGTCGAAAAAGGTGCGCAGGGTCAGTGACACGCTGCGAAAGGCCAGTTCGTCCCATGGAATGTCCGCCTCGTCAAACAGCCGGACGTCGAGCGATTCGCTGCCGGGCGAAAAATCCGTGTCGATCAGCTCGGCCCGGAACAGGATGTGCATCTGGTCGATCTGTGGCACGCTGACCATTGTGTAGGGCGCAATCAATGCGACCCTCGCGCAGGCCTCCTCAAGCGTTTCGCGCAATGCACCGTCGGCCGCGCTTTCACCGTTTTCGAGAAACCCGGCGGGCAGCGTCCAGTAACCCAGGCGCGGCTCGATGGCGCGCCTGCACAGAAGCACCTGCCCCTCCCAGACGGGCAGGGTGCCCACCACCATGCGCGGGTTCTGGTAGTGGATGGTGCCGCACGCCGGGCAGACGTGGCGCAGCCGGTTGTCGCCCACCGGCACGCGCTGTTCAACCTTGCTGCCGCAGTCAGCGCAGAAATTCATGGGTACACCGGCTGTTCGAAATGAAGAGTCCGGAGTGTAGCGCCCCGCCTGTTACCTGCGCACCTGCCCTCAAGAACCGTGTCTCCCGCGCCGTAAGCTGATGCCATGAGGCATATTCTGAAACGGACGCATGGCGCGCCGTTCAGGCCTGGACGATGGCAAAGAAGATGAATGACCTGATTGATACAAGCCGGTTCGAGGAAATCAAGGCGGCCGGCGAATTGCCTTCTCCGCGCGGTATTGCGCTGGCGATTGCGCGTATGACGCAACGGGGTGACGCCTCGCTGGCCGAGCTCGCCCGTCTGGTTCAGGGCGATCCGTCGCTGGTCGGGCGCCTCGTATGTGCGGCCAACGGCACGCTGGCGCCTGGCATGCGGCCCATCGTGGCGCTCCGCGACGCACTGTCGGTACTCGGCATGGCTGCGGTACGCAATCTGGCCCTGGGCTTTTCGCTGATTTCCAGCAACGGCAAGGGCTTGTGCCGAAGTTTTCCGTATTCGCGCTTCTGGACCGGATCGGTCATCCGCGCCATCGCGACGCAGAAGATCATGACCGTGATGCGTTCGGCCGGACTGGAAGAGAGCTTCAGCGTCGGTCTGCTGTCCGGCATCGGCGCCCTCGGCCTGGCCAGCGTGTTTCCGGCGCAGTATTCGCGCGTACTCGACGAGGTGCGTGGGGGCGAGCCGGAAATGCTGCTCGATGTCGAGCGGCAGGCGTTCGCGATGACCCACGTCGAGCTGAGCGCGGCCATGCTTGCCGATTGGGGTATGCCCCGTTTTTTTGTCGCCGCCGTGCTCGGCCATGAGTCAGCGCTGTCGGCGCAGGGAGAGCCCGACTCGCGCGAATACAGCCTGACGCTGGCCCTCGGACTGGCGCGTGCGGTCGAGGCCGCCTGCCTTTGCGACGAGGCGGAGCGGGTGCTTCACATGGGCATTGCCCGCGCGCTGGCGGCGCGCATGTCGTGGCTGCCCGATCAGGTCAGCACCCTGTGCGATGAGGTTGCGCGCGAATGGAAGGACTGGTCGCAGATTCTGCCGGTCGATGCCTATGCATTGCCCAACCTGAACGATGTCGCACTGCCCGAGACGGCCATTCCGGCGCCAGCGTCGATTGAGGTGGAGGCCGCGAACGACGCACCGGACCCCGGCGCGCTGCGCGCACTGGTGGTCGATGACGATGCCGCCACCCGCATGACGCTGCAGGCGCTGTTGCTGCGCGGTGGCTATCAGGTTACGTGTGCCGAGAACGGCGTGGTGGGCATGGAACGCGCGCTCGAATTCCAGCCCCAGATCATGGTGGTCGACTGGGTGATGCCGGAGATGAACGGGCTGGAGCTGACGCGCACGCTGCGTCAGACCCGCATGGGCCGCAATATCTACATCATCGTGCTGACCAGTCACGAAGACGAGGAACGCCTGGTCGAGGCCTTCGAAGCGGGTGTCGACGACTACATGGTGAAGCCGCTCAAGCCGCGCGTACTCGAAGCCCGGCTGCGTGCGGGCCAGCGGTTGATCCGGCTGCAGAAGGATCTGGAGGCCGAG
This sequence comes from Methyloversatilis sp. XJ19-13, assembly GCF_024580155.1. Lineage (NCBI taxonomy): Bacteria > Pseudomonadati > Pseudomonadota > Betaproteobacteria > Nitrosomonadales > Sterolibacteriaceae > Methyloversatilis > Methyloversatilis sp. XJ19-13. The sequence continues at coordinate 21,579 of NZ_JANINH010000022.1, forward strand.
CGTGAGGAAATCCGCCGCTACGCGGCCGAACTGGGCGTCAGCAACCGGCGCCTGCAGGAGGTCGCGCTGACCGACTCGCTGACCGGATTCCCGAACCGGCGCTACGCCATGGCGCGCATCGGCCAGGAATGGGCGATCGCGCTGCGCAGCGAACGGCCGCTGTCGTGCATGCTGATCGACGTCGACTACTTCCGGCAGATCAACGAAACCTACGGTCACGACGTGGCTGATCAGGTGCTGGAGCAGACGGCGCGTGCCATCCGCGAATGCATGCGCGCGCAGGACGTGGTGTGCCGCACTGGCGGCGACGAATTCCTGATCATCTGCCCGGACACCACGCTGGAACAGGCCATGGCGTGCGCCCAGCGTGTCTGCGCCGGGGTGGCAGCCGTGCCGCTGCAGGCCGGTCAGCTGCGCCTGAAAAGCTCGATCAGCATCGGTGTGGCGGAACGACTTTCGCCGATGCCGGACGCAGACGCGTTGCTTGCGCTGGCCGATCAGGCCCTCATGGATGCCAAGAGTGCCGGCCGCGGACGGGTGCGCGCAGCCAACTGAGTCGATTCCGCCCTTCCGGCAAAAGCGGCATTTTTACCGCTGGCGCGTTGTGCTGTGCTCAAGTTCCCACCATTCCTGCCGTCGTTAAGGTTCGTTGATCGTGCACACGACCTGGAATGAAGTTGATGGATCGCCACTCGGACAGGATGGGAGGGTTCAGAACCATCAAGGTGTTGATGGTCGAGGACAATGAAGACGACGTCTTCCTGCTGAATGCGCAACTGAGCGCACGCGGTCTCGAAACCTATTCCGAGCGCGTGGACAGTGCGCACGAGCTCGCACGCGCCCTCGAGGAGCGCGAGTGGGATCTGGTGATTTCCGATCATGCGATGCCGGGCTTCGATTCTGCCTCCGCGCTGGAAGTCCTGCGGCGCAGCGGTCGCGACATTCCGTTCATCATCTACTCCGGCAAGATTTCCGACCACATGGCGTTTTCGGCCATGCGCAACGGTGTCGCCGACTACGTCCAGAAGGGCAATATCGCGCGTCTGGTGCCGGTCATCGAACGTGAGCTGCGCGGCGTTGAAACGCGCCGGGCAGTGCAGACGGCCGATGCACGCATTCATGCGCTGGCGTTTTTCGACACGCTTTCGGCGCTGCCTAACCAGACCTTGCTGCGCGCCCAGATCGACGACTGGCTCGATACCGCGCGTCGCAGTACCGAAGCGCGCCACGCGACGTTGATGGTGGTCGATATCGATCGCTTTCTTCGCATCAACACCAGTTTCGGCTATGACGCCGGCAACGTCGTTTTGCGTGAAGTCGTCTCGCGACTGATCGAACGTGCCGGCCAGGGCGCGATGATCGCGCGTCTGAGTGGTGACCGCTTCTGCGTATTTGCGCCGTCCTGCACCACGCGCGACGACGCGCGCGTCTTCGCGCACCGGCTGCTGGAAGCATTCGCGTCACCGGTCATCAAGGACGGACTGGAATTGTTCCTGACCGCATCGCTTGGCGTGGCGATGACACCCGAGGACGGCAGCGAGGCGCAGTCGCTGATCATGAATGCCGAGGCGGCGATGTCGAGCGCCAAGCGTGCCGGCGGCAATGGTCTGAGCTTCTACGCCCACGAAATGAGCGCAAGTTCGGCCGAGAAGCTGGTGCTCGAGACGCATCTGCGCCATTCGGTGCAGCGCGGCGAACTGTTCCTGAATTACCAGCCGATACTCAATGGCGTAACCGGCCGTACGTCCGGCGTCGAGGCGCTGCTGCGCTGGCGTCACCCGCAGCGCGGCATCATTCCGCCGGACCGCTTTATTCCGTTGGCCGATGAATCGGGCCTGATCGTCGAAATCGGTGCCTGGGTCATGCGCGAAGCCTGCCTGCAGGGCAGAAAGTGGCACGAGCAGGGCATGCAGGACCTGTCGATGTCGGTCAATGTTTCGGCTGTCCAGTTCGCCCAGCCGCGCCTGCTGGAAACGGTGCGCACAACACTGGAAGACACCGGATTCCCGGCCGAAAAACTGGTGCTCGAAATCACCGAATCGGTGCTGATGAAGGATGCGGAAACCACCATCGGCATGCTCAAGGCGCTGAAGAACATGGGCGTGCGCATTTCGATGGACGACTTCGGCACCGGCTATTCGTCGCTGTCCTATCTGAAGCGCTTTCCGATCGACATCGTCAAGATCGACAAATCCTTCGTGCGCGACATCAACGATGATGAAGACGATGCCGCCATCATCCGCGTCATCATCTCATTGGCGCGCAGCCTGCGTCTCACGACGGTGGCGGAGGGCGTTGAAACACCGGAACAACTGGGTTTCCTGCGGCGCGAGCAGTGCGACCGCTTTCAGGGCTATTTCTTCTCGCGGCCGGTGGAAGCCGACCTGCTCAGCAAGCGGATCATGGATGGAAGTCTCTTGATCTAGCCGGATTTCCTGCTCCGCGCGCCCGTCGGCCGGCGCGACAACCCGACCCCGGTCCCTTCATGTAGGAGAACTTCCTACAGGATTCCGCTCGTCTTCACGTACATAAACTTACGTCTTGTCCTGATTGGGCAATGACCCCCTGCTGGGCAGAATGCATCCCATGCACTGAAACACCTGGTGCCTGCCGACTGAAGGGAACGCATGATGAAGACAACCGGTTTGCTCAACGAGATCAGGGAACTGAATCTTGCCTACCTCATGCTCGCTCAACAGATGATCCGCGAAGATCGCGACGCAGCCATGTTCCGCCTCGGCGTCAGCGAAGAAGTGGCCGACATGATCGAGTCGCTGTCGCCGGCCCAGGTCCTGAAGATGGCCAGCGCCAACATGATGCTGTGCCGCCTGCGCTTCGACGACCGCGTGCTGCTCGGCCTGCTGTCGAGCCATGGTCGCGATGCCGCGACCTCCCATCTGCATGCCACGATTCTGGCCTGCGCCCAGCCGGTCGAAGCAGTTTCCTGATTCAAGGGGTTCAAGGTCATGAAGAACAAAAGCATCGTTTCGGAAGGTCGTGAAATCGCCCTGGCGGCAGACCTGATCAAGCTCGGCGCACGCCTGCAGTTGCTGGAGGCCGAAACCCACCTGTCGCGCGAGCGTCTGCTCAAGTTGTACAAGGAAGTTAAGGGCGTTTCGCCGCCCAAGGGCATGCTGCCCTTCTCGACCGACTGGTTCATGACCTGGCAGCCGAACATTCACGCTTCGCTGTTCATGTCCTTCTTTTCCTTCTTCAAGCAGAACACCGAGCGATCCCAGCTCGACTGCATCGTGAAGGCCTTCCGCCTTTACCAGGAACACGTTCAGACGCACGACATGGAAGAGGTGCTGAGCCTGACCCGTGCCTGGACCCTGGTGCGCTTCTTCGACGCCAAGCTGCTGCAGCGCACGCCCTGCACCTGCTGCGGCGGTCACTTCGTGGCGCATGCCTACGACCCGAAATCCAGCTACGTCTGCGGCCTGTGCCATATCCCGGCACGCGCCGGCAAGACGCGGCGCGCGCGCGAGGCCCTGATCGCCGCCTGACAGCTCGTTCTACTCTCCTGTCTGACCTCCTCCTTGCGAAAGCAAGGGGCTCGCCGCCGCGGGGCAACCCGTGGCGGCTTTTTTTTGTGCCGTCGCCACAGGTGCGGGTTTCCGGTGCCTGCCGGTGGTCGGGGAATCATGGTCAAGTTTCGCAATGCGGTGCCGTTAGACCAACAGGCACTGAGTGCTTGATGCCCCGAACATCCGTCATACACAGGGAAAGTCCATGTTTCTGATCATTGGCTACGTCATCATCCTTGCCGCCTCGGTGGGCACGTACGCCCTTCATGGCAGTCTGGCTGCACTGTGGGTGCCGGCCGAATACGTGGCCATTTTCGGGCTGATGATCGGCGGTTTCGTGGCCGGCAACGGCATGCCGGCGATCAAGGCCACCGTGGCAGCCCTGCCATCGGTGTTCAAGGGGTCGTCATACAACAAGGCCTTCTATGTTGACGTGCTGGCGATGCTCTACGAAATCCTTGCCAAGGTACGCAAGGAAGGCCTGATGTCCATCGAGGCTGACGTCGAGAACCCCGAAGCGAGTCCGATCTTCTCGAAGTACCCCAAATTCCTCTCCGACCACCACGCGGTCGATTTCCTGACCGACTACCTGCGCATGATGGTGGGCGGCAACCTGAATGCATTCGAGATCGAAAGCCTGATGGATGCCGAGATCGACACCCACCACGCCGAGCAGCACGTGGCCGTGCACTGCGTCTCCAAGGTGGCTGATGGCGTACCGGCGTTCGGTATCGTCGTCGCGGTGATGGGCGTGGTGAATGTGATGGGTTCAGTCGGCCAGCCGCCGGCGGTGCTCGGCAAAATGATCGGTGGCGCACTGGTCGGTACCTTCCTCGGTATTCTGCTGTCGTACGGCTTCGTCGCGCCGATCGCCTCGCAGCTCGAACAGAAGATGGAGGAGGGCGGCAAGATCTACCAGTGCATGAAGGTGGTGCTGCTGGCCAGCATGAACGGCTACGCGCCGCAGGTGGCGATCGAGTTCGGCCGCAAGGTGCTCTATTCGCCGGACCGCCCGAGCTTCAAGGAACTGGAAGACGAAGTGAAGAACCGCAAGGGCAAGTAGGCCCGCCCCCGTTCTGATTGCGTCCCCCTGTCACGACCGCGCAACGCCGACCTGAAACCCGTTCCGGATTACTGAACCATGTCCGACGATACCCAGCAGCCCATCATCGTCAAGAAGATCAAGAAAGGCGGCGGCGGCGCACACGGCGGCGCGTGGAAGATCGCCTACGCCGACTTCGTTACAGCGATGATGGCCTTCTTCCTTCTCATGTGGCTGCTCGGTTCGACCGCGCAGGGCGATCTCGAAGGCATCGCCGAGTACTTTGAAAATCCGCTCAAGGTCGCCCAGCAGGGCGGGTCGGGCTCGGGTGACAGTTCCAGCATCATCCAGGGCGGCGGTCGAGACCTCACGCGGCAGACCGGCCAGGTCAAGTACGGCACGGTCGAGGCAAAGAAGCGATCGTTCAATCTCACCGCCAGCAAGGATGCGGAGAACGATGCAAAGCAAAAGGCCGAAGGCGTCGAGCGCGCCAAACTGATCGAACTGAAGAACCAGATCGAAGCGCGTGTCGAAGCCAATCCAGATCTGCGGCCGTTCCGAAATCAACTGGTGCTCGATGTGACCTCGGAAGGCCTGCGCATCCAGATCGTCGATGAACAGAACCGGCCGATGTTCGCTTCGGCAAGCGAACGGCTGCAGCCCTATACCTCCGTCATTCTGCGCGAAATCGGGCTGATCCTGAACCAGGTGGAGAATCGAGTCTTCCTGTCCGGTCACACCGACGCGACACCATTCGCCGGCGGCATCGGCGGCTTCTCGAACTGGGAACTGTCGGCCAACCGCGCCAACGCCTCGCGGCGCGAGCTGATCGCCGGCGGCATGGATCCGGACAAGGTACTGCGCGTTGTCGGCATGGGCTCCATCGTGTCCTTCGACAAGGAGGATCCGTACAACCCGATCAACCGTCGCATCAGCATCATCGTGCTCAACAAGCAGACCGAAGAGCTGTTCCTCGCCGATGGAAGGTCGGTCGACGTCGAGAATCTCGTCGGTGGCGAGGCGGAGCCGGCAGCCCCCTGATCCGCATCAATTGATGAAAAAGGAATGGGTCAAGTTGTCATCGCGTCCGCCGTTATACCGTCCAAGTTTCAACCCTGATACCGAATGCAAGAATCCATGAATCGCATTTCGTTACCACATGTCGCCGCATGGAGCCTGACGGTTCTCGGTGCGTTGCTGGCTGTCGCACTCCGACCCGATGCGCTCGCGCCGGTGCTTTCGCTGGGGTTGTTCGTGGCGACAATCTGGGCGATCGCGTCGATCGTATTGCTGCGCGGCCGGGTGACACCTTCGTTCGCCGACACGCCTCAGGCCGCGCGCACGCATGACACTGATTCGGGCCACGCTGTGCTGTCCGGCAGCGCGCTTCAGGTCAGGTCGCAGTGCGACCATATGGCCGAGGAACTGTCCCGGGTTCAGACCCTTCTGCACGAAGCGATCAATGGCCTGACCGACAGTTTTCAAAGCATGCAGTCAGAGACCACCGGTCAGCGTACAACCGCGCTCGCACTGACCAACGGCGACGGCGATGGGCAGTTCGATTTCGAAGGCTTTGTCGAGGAAACGTCGGGCACGATGCAACGCGTCGTCGACAGTGTCGTGCAGAACAGCAAGCTCGGCATGGAACTGGTCGAACTGACCGAAGGCATCGCGCGCGAGACCGAAAGCGTGCGATCGCTGCTCGGCGAGATCGGTGGCATTTCCAAGCAGACCAATCTGCTGGCACTGAATGCCGCCATCGAAGCGGCGCGGGCCGGCGAGGCCGGGCGAGGCTTTGCAGTGGTCGCCGACGAGGTGCGCACGCTGTCGTCGCGGACCAGCGAATTCAGCCAGCAGATCGTCACGCTGGTCGATCGCGTACAGGCCAATGTGAAACTGACGGAGCACGCACTGGCCAATCTGGCCGGTCAGGACATGACCTTTGCGCTGGAATCGAAACAACGTGTCGAAAGTGTGGTGCGCGGTCTTGAAACCTTGCACCAGAGGCGTCAGCGCTCGATCGAAACGCTGGGCGAATCGGTTGAGCGCGTCGATCACGCGGTGGCGACTGCGGTGACGTCCCTGCAGTTCCAGGACATGACTTCGCAGCTGATCGGACACGTGCAACGCCGCATAGACAATGTCGACGAAGTCATGAAGGCAGCATGCGAGCTGAGCGAAGCCGCGGTTCAGGGCCGTGCGACGGATGTGCATGCCCGACGGGTTGATGAGGTGCTGGAACAGCTTCGAGCTGCCGACAGCAAGAACCCGGTGGCGCAGCAAGCCTTCCGGGAAGGCGAAATTGAACTGTTCTGAAGGAGAAACTTGATGGCAAAAACTGTGCTCGCAATTGACGATTCGGCGTCGATCCGCCAGATGGTGGCATTCACGCTGAAAAGCTCCGGCTACGACGTGATCGAGGCGGTGGACGGACAGGACGGCCTGGAAAAGGCGAAGTTGAAATCGGTCAACCTCGTGCTGACCGATCAGAACATGCCGCGCATGGACGGACTGACGCTGATCCGCAATCTGCGCAGCCTGGCCCAGTACAAGGCGACGCCGATCCTGATGCTGACCACCGAATCGTCGGATGCGATGAAGGCGCAGGGCCGTGCCGCCGGCGCGACCGGCTGGTTGGTGAAGCCCTTCGACCCGCAGAAGCTGGTCGAGGTGGTGAAGAAAGTGATCGGCTGAGCGCACGCGACGTGCGTCGATATCCGCAATCGGGAGACCGTTCATGACCATGGACCTGAGCCAGTTCTACCAGGTGTTCTTCGAAGAGGCCGCAGAACACCTGTCGAACATGGAACAGATGCTGCTAGACATTGATCTCGACAGTCTCGATGACGAAGAGATGAATGCGATCTTCCGCGCCGCCCACTCGATCAAGGGCAGCGCCGGCACCTTCGGCTTCCACGACCTCGCGCAGGTCACGCACGAGCTCGAAACCCTGCTCGATCGCGTGCGCAAGCACGAAGTAGTCATGACGCCGGCCATGGTCAATGCGTCCCTTGAAGCCGGCGATCTGCTACGCGATCTGGTGGCGGCACACCGTGGCATCGGCGAAGCCGATCTGCAGCGGGTGGCGCAGGTGTGCGCTGCGCTGAAGACCTTGTACTCCGATGCAGTTGAGCCGGCGGACGCGCCCGATGCGGCAACGCCGCCGCCCGGCGAATCAAATTTCCGCTTCAGCTTTCTGCTCTCTTCCGACCGGGGCGACGCGGCCGGCGTGATCGAGAACCTTGCCCGCGAGGCAGGCGCACTCGGTGGCCGCCTGCTCGACCTCTCCCTGGGCGAGGACGGGCGCTGGCACGGCGTATTCGAAGGGCGCGTCGATGCTGAGGCATTGCGCGAGCTGGTCGAGTTCGTCGCCGTCTCCGACAGCTTCGCGATCACCTTACCGGCCAGCGATGGCGACGATGCGTACGGCCTGTTCGACGCCTTGCCCGAATCATCGGTCGATGGTGACACCGCGTGGGGTCTGTTCGACGAGGCCTCGCCTGCCGCCGCAAGCGCGGTCGATGACAGTTACGGATTGTTCGACGCCGATGCCGTTGCACTGACAGCCAACAACGACCAGGCAGCCGATCCCTCCTACGGCTTCTTCGATCCGCCGCCTGCCGCGCAGGCTGTCATGGACACGCCGGACGCCGCTGCGGGATTGTCGATCGTGTCGCCGGTCGCCGCAGCGTCGGTGGCGTCCGCGGTCATTGTACCGGTCGAGGTGTCGAGCGACTCCCCCAAGGCCGTTGCGCCGCGTAGTGCGAAGCCTGCCGCGGCAGCAGAGACGTCGATACGCGTCGGTGTGGACAAGGTCGACCAGATCATCAATCTGGTCGGCGAACTGGTGATCACGCAGGCCATGCTGATGTCGGCTGCGTCGAAACTCGACCCGGTCGAATTCGAACGCCTGATGAGCGGCGTGCAGCAACTCGAACGCAATACGCGCGACCTGCAGGAATCGGTGATGTCGATCCGCATGCTGCCGATGTCCACGGTGTTCTCGCGCTTTCCGCGCGTCGTGCGCGACCTGTCGCAGAAACTGGGCAAGAAGGTCAGGCTCGTCCTTGCGGGTGAGTCGACCGAACTCGACAAGGGACTGATCGAGCGCATCTCCGACCCGCTGACCCATCTCGTGCGCAACAGTCTAGACCATGGTGTCGAGACGCCCGAGGTACGGGCTGCGCGCGGCAAGCCGGAAGAAGGCACGATCACGCTGAAGGCCTCCCATCAGGGCGGCAACATCGTCATCGAAGTCGGTGACGACGGTGCCGGGCTCAGTCGTGACCGCATTCTGTCCAAGGCGCGCGAGCGCGGGCTGGCGGTGAGCGATTCGATGACAGACCAGGACGTGTGGGCACTGATCTTCGAACCGGGCTTCTCGACCGCCGATCAGGTGACCGAAGTGTCGGGACGCGGCGTCGGCATGGATGTCGTCAAGCGCAATATCTCGGCGATGGGGGGGCGCGTCGACATTGATTCGATGACCGGTGTAGGCACGCGCATGACGGTAAGACTTCCGCTGACGCTCGCCATCCTCGACGGCATGTCGGTCGCGGTCGGCGATGAAACCTACATCATCCCGCTGAACTATGTGGTCGAGTCGCTGCAGCCGGCTGCCGACATGATCAAGAGCATCGGCGGCGTGCCCCGCCTGGTGCAGGTGCGCAATGAATTCCTGAACATCCTGACGCTGCGCGATGCCTTCGGCCTGGCCGGCGGCACGACCGATCTGGAGCGCGGCATCCTTGTGGTGCTGGAATCCGACGGCGACAAGATCGCTTTGTTCGTCGATGCACTGGTCGGACAGCACCAGGTCGTCATCAAGAGCCTGGAAGCCAATTACCGCAAGGTGGTGGGCATCTCCGGCGCAACCATCATGGGCGACGGGCACGTCGGCCTGATCCTTGACGTGCAGGCGCTGGTCGAAACCGCCCGCGTCGGCATGGCGGTGGCTGCGTAGGCAGTCGTTGCAGAGTCCCCGCATCCAGCATCGTACCTTGCCGCCCGGCTGCCTCCGGTGCGGAGCAGTCCCGTCGCTTCGGCGTCTGATGCAGATCGTTAGCAGGCTGTTGAAATTCGCCCCCGCGTCAACGGGGTTTGCGGGGTAGACGTTCGGTATATCGTGTTCATGATCAAGGCGGAGTGAGCGGTATGCGCGGAGCGGATGGTATGCAGGAAAATCTTTTCACGGTAGCCAAGCTGGATGACTTCGTTCCGGTGGACCATCCGTTGCGCGCAATCCGGTCGCTGGTCAATGAAGCACTGGTGCGTCTGAACAGTCTGTTCAATAGCATCTACGCCGACAGCGGACGCGACTCGATTGCTCCCGAGAAGCTGATGCGGGCACTGCTCCTGCAGGTGTTCTATTCGATCCGCTCCGAGCGGCAGCTGATGGAGCAGATGCGCTACAACCTGCTCTTTCGCTGGTTCGTGGGTCTGTCGCTGGAAGATGCGGTCTGGAACCATTCCGTCTTCTCGAAGAACCGGAATCGACTGTTCGAGAACGAGGTGGTCGAATCCTTCTTCACCGAAGTGATGCGATTGGCCGACCGGCAAGGCCTGCTCTCGAAGGAACATTTCTCCGTCGATGGCACGCTGATCCAGGCCTGGGCCAGCCAGAAGAGCTTTCGCCCGAAGGACGGCTCGAATGACCAGACGCGAGGCGGCGGTGGGCGCAACGTCCAAGCCGACTGGAAGGGCAAGCCGCGCAGCAATGACACCCATGCCAGCACGACTGATCCCGATGCCCGCCTGTATCGGAAGAGCCACAACACGGCCTCGATCCTTTCCTACCAGGGGCATGTGCTAATGGAGAACCGCTCGGGTCTGGTTGTCAGCGCGGTGGTCACGCATGCCGACGGTACTGGCGAACGCGAAGCGGCAATCCGGATGCTCGACCGCGTTCCCGGCACTCATTCCAAAACAGTTGGCGCCGACAAGGCCTACGACACGGCCGACTTCGTTGCTGCCTGCCGGCAGCGTAATGTCACTCCGCATGTGGCGCAGAACGATGGGCGCCGCGGCGGCAGCGCCATCGATGGACGGACGACGCGGCACGACGGCTACCGGATCAGCCAGGTGATCCGCAAGCGCATCGAGGAACACTTCGGTTGGGGAAAGACGGTCGGGCGGATTCGGCAAACCGTGTTCCGAGGCATCCAGCGAGTTGATCAGCAGTTCAAACTGACGATGACCGCATGCAATCTCACGCGAATGGCGCGAATAATGTTCGCGGTGCCGCAGGAAGTGCGGCAATGAGCGACAAATCCATGCGCGATGCGGGTTCGCGTAGCAGCGCACGGGCGATAAACCGGCAGTTTCCGTGCCGGATCGCATTCGGTCGGCTCATCGGTCGCGGGTGCGTCATCGTTTGTCGGCGAATTTCAACAGCCTGTTAGTTTGCAAACAAGCTTGCTTTCGGGCGCTGCGAATCCTCAAGGCAGGCAAGGTTCCGGCCGATATAGCAACAGTGATAGACGCAGCGGAGCAGGCAATGACCCAACTGGCGCGATCAGCGCACCCGAAACAAAGCGGTACCGTCGATGGCGGTTACGCCCAGGAGTTCCTGACCTTCACGCTCGGTGGTGAGGAATACGCCATTGACATTCTCAAGGTGCAGGAGATCCGCGGCTACGATGCGGTGACGGGCATTGCCCACTCGCCGCCTTTCATCAAGGGTGTCATCAATCTGCGTGGCATCATCGTTCCGATCGTCGATCTGCGGATCAAGTTCGGGGTCGGTGTCGTCGAGTACACCCCCTTTACCGTCACGATCATCCTGAATGTCGGGGGTCGAGTCGTCGGCATCGTGGTCGATGCCGTGTCCGACGTGCTGTCGATCGATCCTGCGCAACTGTGCGAGCCGCCCGAATTCGCTTCCAGCCTCGATACCCGCTACATCCAGTCCCTCGGCTCGATCGATGACCGCATGCTCATCGTTGTCGATATCGAAAGGCTGATGCTTTCGGCCGACATGGCGCTTGTCGAAAACCCCCTGCACTGAGAATATAAAATGTCAAAGACATCGAATCTTTCGTCTGGCTCCGGCAACCTGACCGTGCAGCGCCGGCTCATGGTGATGGTTACCGTGACGCTTGCAGCTTTCGTTGCGCTTGCCGCGATACTGCTGTTCGCGATGCGCGACAACATGCTGGATGACCGCAAGAGCGCCGCGCGTTTTGCGGTCGAGTCCGCATGGGGTGTGATCGAGTCATTCGAGAAGCGTGCCGCGTCCGGCGAGCTTACGCAGGACGAGGCGCGTCGGCAGGCCATCGCAACGCTGCGCACGCTGCGCTACAACGGCGAGGATTACTTCTGGATCAATGACTTCGGTCCGCGCATGGTGATGCACCCGACCAAGCCTGAGCTGGAAGGCAAGGATCTGAGCGGATCGAAAGACCCGAACGGCAAAACCCTGTTTCTTGAAATGGTGGCGGTCGCCAAGGCCGATGGAGCGGGCTTCGTCGATTACATGTGGCCGCGGCCCGGTTCGACAGACCCGGTGGCCAAGGTTTCATATGTACGTGCTTTTGCGCCGTGGGGCTGGATCGTCGGCTCCGGCATCTATGTGGATGAGGTCGATGCGCTGATTCTCGACCAGGCCTTGTGGGTGGTCCTCGGCGTGATGGTCGTTGCACTGGCGATCGGCGTGCCGAACATACGTCTCGGGCGCAGCATCGCCTCGCGCTTGCGTGACGCCGGGCGTCATGCCGATGCGATTTCGACAGGCATGCTGGACCGGTCGATCGACGCCGGTGCGCTGGACGAGATTGGCCATCTGCTGCAGGCGCTCGACAAGATGCGTGCGGACCTGAAACAGCGCATCGAGCGTGATCATGCGGTATCCGCCGAGAACCTGCGCGTACGCACGGCACTCGATTTCGTGAGCCGCAACGTTCGCATCGCGGATGCCGACGGCAATGTGATCTATGCCAACCGCACCATGTTGAAGACCTTGGGCGAGATCGAGTCTGACGTCAGACGGAGTGTTCCGTCGTTTTCGGTGGACCGCATCATCGGCAGCAATGTCGCTTTGCTGTGCGACAACCCCGCATTCGTCCGCAAGTCGGAACAGATCGGCAATGCCCAGCACAGCGAACTGGTGATCGGGTCGCGCACCTTCGACGTCGTCACCACGCCCATCCTTGATGATGCCGGGCGGCGCATCGGGCTGGTCGCGGAATGGACCGAACGCACGCAGGAACTGATCGTCGAGCGAGAGGTGGAAGACATGATCGCGGCAGCCGTCAGCGGCGACTTCACCCACCGTATCGACATGCAGGGCAAGCAAGGCTTCTTCAAGTCGCTTGCGGTCAGCATGAATGAGCTCGTCGCGGTCGTGGCTGGCGGCCTCGAAGACACCGCTCGCGTGCTGAACGCGATTTCGCGCGGTGTGCTGACCGAAAAGATCGAGCGCGATTACGCGGGCACGTTGGGTCGGCTGAAAGAAGACACGAACACGACAGTGGACAAGCTGCGCGAGGTGGTGGGCCGGATCAAGGATTCGACGGAGGCGATCAACACGGCAGCGCGGGAGATTTCGGCCGGCAACAGCGACCTGAGTTCGCGTACCGAAGAGCAGGCGAGTTCGCTGGAAGAGACGGCGAGTTCGATGGAAGAGCTGAACGCGACGGTGAAGCAGAACGCGGAAAGTGCGCAGAAGGCGAACGAGCTGGGTCGTCAGAGCAACGAGGCGGTGATGCGCGGTGCGGAGACGGTCAAGCGTGTGGTGAGCACGATGAGCGACATCCAGG
>NZ_JANINH010000023.1:0-31054 GCF_024580155.1 Methyloversatilis sp. XJ19-13
CGTACTTCGACAGCAACTCGCGCACTTCCATTTCAACGAGTTCGAGCAGCTCGGCGTCGTCGACCATGTCGCACTTGTTCAGGAACACCACGATGTACGGCACACCGACCTGGCGCGCCAGCAGGATGTGCTCGCGCGTCTGCGGCATCGGGCCGTCAGCGGCCGAACACACCAGGATGGCGCCGTCCATCTGCGCAGCTCCCGTGATCATGTTCTTCACGTAGTCCGCGTGGCCCGGGCAATCAACATGCGCGTAGTGACGCGACGCCGTTTCGTACTCAACGTGCGCCGTGTTGATCGTGATGCCGCGAGCCTTTTCCTCCGGCGCCGCATCAATCTGGTCGTACGCCTTCGCCTCACCACCGAACTTCGACGACAGAATCGTCGTGATCGCCGCCGTCAGCGTCGTCTTGCCATGATCAACGTGCCCAATCGTCCCCACGTTCACGTGCGGCTTGGTACGCTCAAACTTTCCCTTTGCCATTTTGGATCACCCTGATAACTGATTAGAGATCTGCGTCAAACCTCGACGGGCAAGCGCGCCTTTACGCGGCATGCCGCACGCCAAATACCGTGGTGCCCATGGGCAGGATTGAACTGCCGACCTCTCCCTTACCAAGGGAGTGCTCTGCCACTGAGCTACATGGGCACGAAAAACCGTCCTGCAGACACCCATCGAGAACATCGCCCCGACAAGCGCCTTATATATATGCACACTTCAATTCGTGGAGCGGGAGACGGGAATCGAACCCGCGTCATTAGCTTGGAAGGCTAGGGTTCTACCATTGAACTACTCCCGCCCTACCATTCCAAACACGATGACCCGCCGCGACTGGCCACCATGATCGGAACCTTCACTTACACGTTTTTCGAGGTCACCTCAATATAACCTTCAAATACAAAAGGTTATGGTGGAGGGGGAAGGATTCGAACCTTCGAAGGCAGAGCCGTCAGATTTACAGTCTGATCCCTTTGACCGCTCGGGAACCCCTCCGGCGACCAGCGAAACCCGCGATTATGGTGAGCGTTTCGTGCTCTGTCAAACACTGCTGCGAAAATTTCAGTCGGCGCCGTCGCGCAGCGCGCTGAAATCGAGCGCTGCAGCGGCTATTTTCGGGTCGGCCCGGGCGAGGCGAGGCAGCGTTCCCAATAGCGGCGCGTCGACCCGGCACGACAACGCTGCAATCGTTGCGTCCTGCTCCAGCATGCCGTCAGGCATGGCATTGGCCACCCAACCCGCCAGACACAAACCCCTTGCACGAATGGATTCGGCTGTCAGCAGCGCATGGTTGATGCAGCCCAGTTTGAGCCCCACCACCAGAATGACGGGTGCGGCAATCGCAGTGGCCAGATCGGCGGTGGTGAAATCGTCGTTCAAGGGCACCTGAAAGCCGCCGACGCCTTCGACCACCACGTGCTGCGCACGCATCGAAAGCGAGCGGAACGCATCAAGGATGACCGTCGACGCGATCGTCCGTCCCTCGAGCCGCGCCGCGACATGCGGCGCCAACGGCGCTTCGAACAGGTAAGGGCTGGTCAATGCCTGCGGAAGGCGAGCGCCACTGACAGCGGCCAGCGCGTCGGCATCCTCGTTGCGCATCACCCCGTGCGCATCGCGCCAGGCACCGGACGCCACCGGCTTCATGCCGACCGCGTCGAGCCCGCGTGTGCGCAGCGCATGCACGAGTGCGCAGGCCACCAGGGTTTTGCCTATACCGGTGTCGGTTCCCGTTACGAAATGCGCGCGGGCCGCCGTCATCCTGGGTCTCCTTGTCCAGGGCGATACGCGACCACCCAGGCCAGCTCATAGGTCAGCGGAATGCCCAGCGGCGTCCGCTGAGCCTCGAATTCAGCGCACACCGATTGCCATGCAGCGCGGCCCAGCGTCGCCCGCCGGGGGTGCAGCGGCACGCGCGAAGCGCCGATGTCACGGTTCGACTGAAGCAGGCTGCGGACGTCGTCGAAGTATTCGACCTGCCGCGATCGCTCGACATGATGTGCAACCAGCCCTGCTGCGCCCAGCGCTTCCGCCACGGCCGCCTCATCAAGGAAGGGAAGCGTATGGCGAGCCCGATCGACCGTGGCAAAAGCCTTGTCGATTTCTCGCAGCGTCCCGTCGAGCACGGTGGCGAAACACATCGCAGCGGCCGGCCGGAGTACCCGGTGGCATTCGCGCAATGCCCGCGACAAGTCGCACCACTGAAGCATCAGGCTGGAAAAGATCAGATCGACGCTGCCGTCGCGCAGCGGCAACGCATGCGCGTCGGCGCACATCCGCGCGTTGTCAGACATCGGAGCATGTGCGCCGAGCATGGCTGGCGAAAAATCGGCCGACAGCAGCAGCGCATCCGGATAGCGGCCACGCAGTCCGGCGGACGCGAATCCGGTGCCGCAGCCGACATCCAGCACGCATCCCGCCGCAATCGGCGGCAACATGTCGAGCAAGCGGTCGCTGACTTGTCGTTGCAGACGTGCCGCCGCCGCGTAGCGGTCGGCTGCTCGCGAAAAACTGCGGCGAACGGCAGTGAGTTCAGTCATCGGCAACCACCCACTCGCACAGCTCCGCGACACCGCCCCGCAGCCAGGGCAGATGCGCCGCGCCCGGTATGCGCACGCAGTGCGCCCCCGTCGCGGACGACATCCAGTCGCATGCCGCGACATCGACCACCCTGTCCTCCATGCCATGAAGGCACAGCACGCGCGCAGACACATCCTGCACGGCCGCTCTCAGATCGACGTCGTGCAGCCATTGCAAACCCTGGCCGAGCGCCTGCCGGCTCGGCAGCGGCGGTTGTTCGACCAGACCGGCCATCGCGACGCGCACCTGGCGCGCATCGGCATCACCTATTGCAGACAGCGCGGCGAAACGCGTGCGGGCCTTCATCGGCGCATCGTCGAAGGCATCGGCAAAAGCGTCGAAGCGTTCGGCGCTCATGCCGTGCGGCCAGTCGGAAGTCTGCATGAAACACGGCGTCGCACCGATCAGCGCCAGCTTGCGCAGCGGCACACGGGTGGCCCAGGCCAGCGCGAGCAGGCCACCGAGCGACCAGCCGACGACCACGTCGGCATCGGGCACGGTCGCCATCAACTGCTCGACACAGTCATCGAAGCCCGTGCAGTCACATTCGGCATTCAGCCCGTACCCGGGCAGATCAGCCTGCACAACGTGCGCGTGTCGGCCGAGCGCCTCGGCAAGCGGCGCGATCAGGCGACCGTCCCAGCCCCAGCCGTGCAGCAGCGCAACGCGCGGCCCGCGTGCTCCGAAGACCCGTGTGGACAGCGCCTCAGCCATGCCCCGCCTCGATCAGCGCATGGCACAGCGTGTCGAGATGCTCACGCGTGTGCGCTGCACTCAACGAAATGCGCAGGCGTGCCGTGCCGGCCGGCACTGTCGGCGGGCGAATGGCCGGCACCCACAGACCATGCGCCCGCAACTGCCCGGCAAGCGCCAGCACAGCGGCATTCGTACCCACGTGCAATGGCTGGATGGCGGTGTGCGAGGGCATCAAGGTCCAGCGCGCACCGCTCAGCCCCCGCTGCAGCCGTTCGCGGTGTGCCGCCAGCGTCGCCCGCCTGTCATCGGCTTCCCCGATCAGGCCGAGGCTGGCCAACAATGCGCAGGCCAACGCCGGGGGGGCCGCCGTGGTGTAGCGATAGCTGCGACCGGTCTGCATCAGCCACTCAATCAGGTCCGTGCCCCCAGCGACGAAAGCGCCCGCCACGCCAGCCGCCTTGCCCAGCGTGCCGATATAGACAATGCGCTCCGACGCCAGTCCGCAGTGCGACAGCACGCCGCGGCCCTGCTCGCCCAGCACGCCGAAACCGTGCGCGTCGTCCACCACCAGCAGCGCGTCGTGCCGTTCGCACAGCGCCAGCAGTTCAGCCAGCGGTGCGATATCGCCATCCATGCTGAATACACCATCGGTCACCACGACCTTGCGTCCCTGCGCCGCGTCGAGCATGCGCGCCACGGCCGCAAGATCGCCGTGCGGATAGCGCCGCACGGTCGCGCGCGACAGCAGCGCAGCATCAACCAGCGACGCGTGATTCAGGCGGTCGGCGATCAGCGTATCGCCGCGACCGGCCAGCGCCGGCAGCAATGACAGATTGGCCATGTAGCCGGTGGAAAAGAACAGCGCGCGCGCCAGCCCGGTGAAGGCGGCAAGCGCCTGCTCCAACGCATCGTGCGGCCGCTGGTGACCGCTCACCAGATGCGATGCCCCGGCGCCGGCGCCCCAGCGGGACGCGCCTTCGCGCAGCGCCTCTACCACCTCGGGATGATTCGCCAGACCGAGATAGTCGTTGCCGGCAAAGGCAATCAGGCGCTGTCCGTCGACGACGGCTTCCGGGCCGCAAGGAGCGTCGAGCACTCCACGCGTGCGCGTCAGATCGTCGCGCGCCAACGCGGCCAGACGTGCGCGGAAGTCGAAGGCACTCATGCGAGTGCGGCGTCCAGCGCTTCCAGCGCGCCGCGCGCGAGCAATGCGGTCTGCGCGTCGTCGAGCACGTAGGGCGGCATGAAATACAGGGTGTTGCCTATCGGCCGCAGCAGCAGTTCGCGCGCCAGCGCCTCGCGGTAGAAGCGGCGGCTGAAGTCGTCGTGTCCGGCGTCGATATCGAGCGCCCAGATCATGCCGGCCTGGCGGAAATTTCGCGCTGCGGGGTGTGTCGCAAGCGGCGCCAGCGCATCGGTGAAGTCCTGCGCCCAGACGCGGTTGCGCTGCAGGATGTCGAGCTTGTCGAACAGCTCGAGCGTCGCCAGCGCGGCGCGGCAGGCCAGCGGATTGCCGGTGTAGGAATGCGAATGCAGGAAGCCGCGCGCCATCGTGTCGTCGAGGAAGGCGTCGAACACCGCTGGCGCCGACAGCACCAGCGACAGCGGCAGCGTGCCGCCCGTGATGCCCTTGGACAGACAGATGAAGTCGGGCCAACCGCCGCCGTCGGCGTCGGCGTCGAGCGACTGTTCGCAGGCGAAGAAGGTACCGGTGCGGCCGCAGCCGACTGCGATCTCGTCGGCGATCAGATGCACCGCGTAGCGATCGCACAGCCGGCGCGCGTCGCGCAGCCAGGCGGCCTCGTGCATCGCCATGCCGCCGGCACACTGCACGCGCGGCTCGACAATCAGCGCGGCGATACGGCCGTGGTGAAGCGCAAGAAAGGCGTCCAGCGCCGACAGCGCCGCCGCGCCGCCCGCCGCCGGGCTGGGCAGCACATGCGCGCCGCGCACCATCGGCGCATAGGCGTCGCGGAACAGCGCGACATCCGTCACCGACAGCGCACCGACCGTTTCGCCGTGATAGCTGCCGGCGAAGCAGATGAACTCGTTCTTGTCGACCTGCCCGGCATTGCGCCAGTAGTGCAGCGACATTTTCAGTGCGATTTCGGTCGCCGACGCGCCGTCCGATGCATAGAAGGCGTGGCCGAGCCGGCCGCCGGTCAGCGCCGACAGTCGCTCCGACAACGCCACGACCGGCTCGTGCGTGAAGCCGGCCAGCATGACGTGATCGAGCGTATCGAGCTGATCGCGCACCGCCTGCACGATCGCCGGATGGCTGTGCCCGAACAGATTGGTCCACCAGGAGCTGATGCCGTCGAGGTAGCGGCTGCCATCGGGCGCGTACAGCCACGCGCCCTGCGCGCGCGCGATGGCAAGCAGCGGCAGGGAACGGTCCGCGTGCCACTGCATCTGCGTGCAGGGGTGCCAGACGGCTGAAAGGCTGCGGGATACGAGCGAGGGTTCTGGTGCGGACACGTACGGATACCGGCTGCGCGCCGGCACAAGGGCATGGGCGATCACCGGCGCATCGAGGTCCACATTCTAACCGTCCGCCCGGCGTGTCGGCCGGGCGGACGGTTACATCACGCGTCGGCGATCTTCGCCGCTGCGTCGCGCAGTGCGGTGCACAGGCCTTCTTCCACCACCGGGTGATAGAAAGGCATTTCGAGTGCACGCTGCACCGTCATGCCCGACTGCATCGCCCAGGCCAGCAGATGGGCAAGATGTTCCACGTCGGGCCCGATCATTTCGCAGCCCAGCAGGCGTCCGGAGCCCTTTTCGGCATAGACGTGCAGCAGGCCCTTGTTGCGCAGCATGACGCGCGCACGGCCCTGGTCCTCGAACGAGACCTCGCCGGTGACGAAGCTGTCGGGCGCCAGATTCACGAAGCGGCGGCCGACCGTCGCCAGCTGCGGGTCTGAAAACACCACGCCGATCGGCTCGCGCCGCAGCCCCGGCTGCACCTGCGGGAAGCGCGCCGCGTTCTCGCCGGCAATCCGGCCTTCGTCCGCGGCTTCGTGCAGCAGCGGCACATCGTTGTTCGCATCGCCGGCGATGAAGATGCCGGTGCTGCCGCACTGCATCGTCGTGCGATCGAACTCCGGCACGCCATTGGCGCCAAGCGTCACAGCCGTGTTCTCGAGACCGAGGTGCTTCACATTCGGCGCCCGGCCGGTCGCGGCGATCACCCAGTCGAACTCCTTGACGGCCGAGGTGCCATCGTCGAAGTCCTGCATGAGGCGTACGCCGTCGCCGACGCGTTCGATCGAGCTGACGCGTGCGTCGGCGAACAGCGGAAACTCTTCACCGAAGGTTTGCGTGGCATAGGCCTTGAGGGCCGGATCCGAAAACGGGCCGACGAAATGACCGCGACCGAACACCTCGGTGCGTACGCCGAGTCGGTGCAGCGCCTGCCCGATTTCCAGCCCGATGACGCCCGGGCCGAACACAGCCACCGACGATGGCAGGTCGTCCCAGTCGAACACATCGTCGTTCACGATCAGGCGGTCGCCCGCGCCCTTGAGCACCGGAGGTATCGACGGCGACGAGCCAGTCGCGATCACCGCACTGCCGAAGGTGACGACCGTGTGGTCATCGACCTGCAGGCTGTGGTCGTCAAGGAATTTCGCATGGCCGCGCAGTTTGTGATCGGTCGGAATGTTGTCGACGCCCTTGAGCACGAAGCCCACGAAGCGGTCGCGCTCACGCTTGACGCGCGCCATCACGGCCGCGCCGTCGACGTGCACCGTTCCTTCGAGGCGGATGCCGAAGGTGTCCCACTTCTCTGCCGCATGGGCCGCTTCGGCAGCGGCGATCAGCAGCTTGCTCGGCATGCAGCCGACGCGCGCGCAGGTCGTGCCGTACGGGCCGCCTTCGATGATGACGACACGCCTGCCGGCGGCGATGGCCGCGCGATAGGCTGCAAGGCCGGCAGTGCCGGCGCCGATGACGGCCACATCCACATTCATTTCATTCATGTCGTTCTCCCTGTAGCGCTCGATCAGGCCTGCACACCGTTCGATGTGCAGACCTGATCGGACGACGGGTTGCCCCGTCATCCGGTCAGATCAGGTCGGCGACCCTACTTGGCCGACCACTTCTCCAGCTCTTCCCAACCGCCGATATGCTGGCCGTTGATGAACACTTGCGGCACCGTCCTGGCACCGGCGATGGCGCCCAGTGCGCGGGAGCGCTCGGTGTGCGGCAGGTTGATTTCCGCGTAGTGGTAGCCGCGTTCGGTCAGCAGTGCCTTGGCCTTGGCGCAGAAGGCGCAACCTTCGCGCGTCAGGATGGCGACCTGATCCGGCTTCTTCGCGTTCGGATTGATGAAGTTGAGCATCGTATCGGCGTCCGACACCTTGAACGGATCACCCGGTTCCTGCGGCTCGGAGAACACCTTCTGCACGACACCATCCTTCACCAGCATCGAGTAGCGCCAGCTGCGCTTGCCGAAACCGATATCTGACTTGTCGACCAACATGCCCATACCTTCGGTGAATTCGCCATTGCCGTCAGGGATCAACGTCACATTGTCCGACTCCTGGTCCTTCGCCCACTCGTTCATCACGAAGGTGTCGTTGACCGACATGCACACGATGCTGTCGACGCCATTCGCCTTGAAGGCCGGCGCCAGTTCGTTGTAGCGCGGCAGGTGGGTCGACGAGCAGGTCGGCGTGAAGGCACCGGGCAGCGAGAACACCACCACGGTCTTGCCCTTGAACAGATCATCGGTCGTGACATTGGTCCATTCGTTGTTCTGACGTACGCGGAACGTGACGTTCGGGACGCGCTTGCCTTCCTGGTTGTGCTGGCTCATTGCTGTTCCTTTCAGAGGGATGAATCGTTATCCGGAGATGCGCCGGGCGTTGTGTACCGGTTCAGCGCATCGACGAAGTGCAGTGTGGGCGCATACACTTCAATCGTCCAATGGATTAAACTTGTGGCATTGATCGAATGTTTCGATAAAGGTTTGACTTCACAGCCGACGTCTTCCAGCAAAGGTCCGCGCCACATGTCTTCCCTGCCCTCACTTCGCCAGTTGCGCTATCTGATTGCAGTGTCCGAAAAGCTCAATTTCACGCAGGCCGCGGAATCCTGCTTTGTCACCCAGTCCACGCTGTCCGCCGGCATCAAGGAGCTGGAGGCCACCTTGGGCGCTCATCTGGTCGAGCGCGAACGTCATTCGGTGGTGATGACGCCGATCGGCATCGAAATCGCCGACCGTGCACGCAGCCTGTTGTCCGAAGCCGAAGATCTGAGCGAATGGGCGCGCAGCGCCGCGGAGCCGATGAGCGGCCTGCTGCGGCTCGGCGTCATCCCGACCGTCGCGCCCTTCGTGCTGCCGACGGTGCTGCCGGCGCTGCGTCAGCGCTATCCGTCGCTGCGGCTCGCGCTGCGCGAAGATCTGACCAGTCATCTGCTGACCCGCCTGACGGCCGGCCAGCTGGATTTCGCGCTGATCGCGCTGCCCTACGACACGGGCAATCTGCAGGTGAAGCAGCTGTTCGATGAGGAACTGCGCCTGATCGCGCCGGCTGATCGTGAAGCGGACATGCCACGCGAAATCTCAAAGATCGATCCGGATGAACTGCTGCTGCTGGAAGAAGGGCACTGCCTGCGCGGTCACACCCTGGGTGGCTGCGGTCTGCGGGAACCCAGGACCCGCGGAATGGAAGCCACCAGCGTATTTACTCTGGCACAGATGGTCGAGGGCGGTCTGGGCCTCGCATTGCTGCCCGAAATGAGCTTGCGCTCCGACATCCTGTCGCACATGAAACTGGTGTCGCGACGCTTTTCCGAACCCCGGCCACGCCGTACCATCGCGCTGGTGGCACGCAGTTCGAATGCGCGACAGGAATCATTCGAACGCATTGCCGAGCTGATCGCCGCCCAAGCACCGCTACACCTGTCAGACGCGGCCGGAACCGACGGTCGGAGTCCGGACTCCGACCTGCACGAACACGAGAACCTGGAAAGGAAAGCATCATGAGCAGCATCAACATCGGCATTTCCGAAGAGAACCGCCGTGCCATCGCCGATGGCCTGTCGCGCTTGCTGGCCGACTCGTACACGCTTTACCTGACGACGCACAACTTCCACTGGAACGTCACCGGCCCGATGTTCAACACATTGCACCTGATGTTCGAGGCGCAATACACCGAACTGGCGCTGGCGGTCGATCTGGTGGCCGAACGCATCCGCGCGCTGGGCTACCCGGCGCCGGGCACCTATTCGGCTTACGCAAAGCTCACGTCGATCAAGGAGCCGGAAGGCGTGCCGTCGGCCACCGACATGATCCGCCAGCTGGTCGCTGGCCAGGAAGCCGTGACGCGCACCGCACGCAGTATTTTCCCGGCGGTTGAAGAAGCCCACGACGAGCCGACTGCCGACCTGCTGACCCAGCGCATGCAGGTGCACGAGAAGAACGCCTGGATGCTGCGCAGTCTGCTCGAGAGCTGACATCGGCGAGAGCGAGCGAACTGCACCCCGTCGCATTGGTGGGGTCAGGTGCGGCTGTTGGGCATCGCTGCGCTCACCCCAACCTACGGGATGCGTTGGGTGCGGGCGGTGCGATATCGGGCGCTTGCCTTCGGTCGGTGTTGGGCATCGCTGCGCTCACCCCAACCTACGGTGAGTAGCGAGACGCTCTTGTAGGTTGGGGTGAGCGCAGCGATGCCCAACGAGCTACTCATGCATCCGGCAACTCGTCGCCATTGCGCGGGTGCAACAACCCCCCCCTTTCCACCGTCAGCCGGCCGGCGGGCGCCTGACGCTTGCCGCGCCCAGCACCACGAGGGCGCACGCGGCGGCGGCCAACAGGATGTGCGACGGAAAATGCGCACCGCGCACGACCTGTACCACTCCCGCCAGCCCGCCCAGCGTCAGCACGGCGAACAGCGCGCGCCGCCGCGCCGCGCTGCGCAACACCGGCAGCACGGCCAGCCACATGAAGGCGCTCGCTGCATGGCCGCTGGGCAGGCATTTGCCCGGACCGGAATTCGTCGGCACGTCGTCGAACAGCCGGAAAAACTGCGCCTGACCGCCGAAATCGGCCAGATACCATGGACAGCTGTGCGCCGACTGCATGCGCAGCAGATTGACCGCGACCACCGCAGCCAACGAAGCACAGAGCACGAACGCCACGCGCGCGAAACGGCCGCGTTCGCGCGCCCGCAGCCGCAGCGCGAATCCGGCCGCGAGCAGCGCCAGCCATGCCGCCACCGACAGCCACTTGACGCCGTCGTGCAGCAGCACCGACCACAGCCAGTCGCGGCGCAGCGTGAAACCGCCGGCTGCAGCGTCGTAGAAGTGCGCCGAAAGCCACAGATCCGTGCCACTCCAGCGATTGCTCCAAACAGCCAGCACGGCGCACACGAACGCGACCACCAGCAGATCGGCGTCGCGCGCCCCGAGCCACCGGCTCACCGGGCCTCGATGGCGTGCAGCCGCCCCTGTTTGAACGCGGACGCGGCCGTCTGGTAGTAGGCGATCGCCTCGCGCGCACGCTGCGGATCCACCTCGGCTGGCGTCGATTCGAACGTAACCGGGTCGACCTTGTAGGCGCGCACCACACGGCGCGGCGACAGCACGGTGAGCAGGTCACCGCGCAGATAGCCCAGATCCTGATAGTTGGAAATGAAGGCGCGGTCGAGCGGCGCATCCGCTTCGAAGAACGAGCGACCGAAGAAATGATCGTCGCCGTTCTTGCCCATGATCTCGATCAGCGTCGGCGCAAGATCGATCTGACTCACCCTTTGTGCGTACTCGCCCGCCTGCAGCATGTCCGGCGCATAGAAGATCAGCGGGATGCGGTATTTGGCGACCGGCAGGCGGGTTCGGCCGGCCACTGACGCGCAGTGGTCCGCGACGAACACGAACAGCGTGTCGGCGAACCAGGGCTGCTTCTTCGCTTCGCGGATGAATTCGCCGATCGCCCAGTCTGTGTACTTGACGCCGCCGCGCCGCCCGCCCGGTGACGCAATGTCGATGCGACCGTCCGGATAGGTGTAGGGGCGATGGTTCGACGTCGTCATGATCTGCGCAAAGAACGGCTTTCCGGCGGCGGCCTTGTCATTCAGCGCCTTCAGGGCGTTGGCGTACAGCACTTCGTCGGCCACGCCCCACACGTTCTCGAAAACGATGCTTTCCTTCGGAAAATCGGTCCGGTCGACGATCAGATAGTCGTTGCCGCGGAAATAGCTGTTCATGTTGTCGAAGTAGCCATAGCCGCCATAGATGAACATCGGCACGACGCCCTGCGGCTCCAGCAACTCGCCCAGCGTGGACAGATTGTTGTTGTGGGTGCGGCGGACGATGGCCTGCCCGGGTACCGGTGGCGTGCCCAGCGACAGCGCCTCGAGCCCGCGTACGGTGCGCGTGCCCGTGGCATACACTTCCTTGAAGCGCAGCCCATCCGCCGCAAGGCGGTCCAGTTCCGGCGTCAAGCCCTCGGTCGAGCCATAGGCGCCGACGAACTCCGCCGACATGCTTTCGATCGTCACCAGCACGACATTGCGCGGCCTGCGGCTGAACGGCACCTTGTCGTGCGGCGGATCGTCCATCGCACTCGGCCTGTCCGGCGACGACAGTGGCAGTCGTTCGACATGCAGGTCGAGCAGCACCTCGTCGGCTTCTTCCTGCGGCAAGGTGGCATACCAGCGCACGTAATCGAGCTCGTTGCGGCGCATCGCGGCCGCAAATGCGTACAACCCGTTGCCGGCCAGCTCGTCGGCATAGGCGTTGCCGCTGCCTTCCATCTGCTCCAGCGCCGCGAAGTGCCAGGAAGCCGCCGGCAGGGCCAGTGCGCCCGCCAGCATCGCCAGCCGCACAGCGGGCCGGCGCGGCGCGGCGACGAACCCGACCAGACGGCTCACCCCGAACACGATCAGTGCCGCGACAAGCGCGATGCCGCCGACGATCAGTCCGACCGGGTAGGACTGCATGATGTTGCCGATCACTTCCTGCGTGTAGATCAGATAATCCACCGCAATGAAGTTGAAGCGGGTCGAAAACTCCTCCCAGAACACCACTTCGGACACTGCACCGAACAGCAGCAAGGCGGCCATCAGCCACAGCGCCCCCCAGCGCAGCCGGCCCATGAACCGGCTCGCCCGCAGACGGGCCGGCAGCAGAGCCGACAGCACGAGCAGCGGCGCCACCAGCCAGGCGAGCACGGCCAGGTCGAACCACAGTCCACGCACGAACACGTGCGGCGTGGCCGCAGCGATGTCGGCCGGGCCGGCGAAGCCCCAGAGCAGCAGACGCAGCAAGGTCCAGATGGTGACGGTCAGCAGGGACGCAACGAGCAGGAACGGCAGTGCGCGCCGGCGCGGCGCAGGTCGTATCGATGTCATGAAGGGGCGGATACCGTGGCAGGACGCTCACCGAACCTTTTGTACAGGATGGGTAGCAGCAGAAGTGTTAACGCCGTACAAGAAATGAGCCCGCCGATGACCACGATGGCGAGCGGCCGCTGGATCTCCGACCCGGGGCCGGTGGCGAACAGCAGCGGCACCAGACCGAGTGCGGCCATCGACGCGGTCAGCAGCACCGGGCGCAACCTGCGCCGGGCGCCATTGACCACCGCGTCGAGCATGCTCTGTCCGGCCGCCCGCAGCTGATTGAAGTAGCTCACCAGCACGACACCATTGAGCACCGCGATGCCGAGCAGCGCGATGAAGCCGACCGACGCCGGCACCGACAGGTACTCGCCTGAGATGCCCAGCGCGAACACGCCGCCGATCATCGCGAACGGCACGTTGGCCATCACCAGTGCCGCCTGTCGCAGCGAATCGAAGGTGCTGTAGAGGATGAGGAAAATCAGCACCAGCGCCAGCGGCACCACCAGGGCGAGGCGCTGCGCGGCGCGCTGCTGGTTCTCGAACTCGCCGCCCCAGGCGAGGCGGTAGCCGGTGGGCAGTTCGACCTTCTGCAGCACCTGGGCGCGCGCATCCTCGACGAAGCCGACCAGGTCGCGACCACCCACATTCGCGATTACGACCGTGTTGCGACTGCCCAGCTGACGGTTGATCTGCACCGGTCCGCCCACGCGTTCGAAGCGCGCCAGCTGGCCCAGTGCGATGCGGCCGCCACCCGGCAGCGCCACCGGCATCTGGGCCAGCTCTTCCGACGCGCCGGCGCTGCCGGTGGAGCGGATGATCAGCGGGTAGCGCCGGTCCAGTTTCTGGATCAACCCGATCCGCTCGCCCTCGATCTGCATGCGCAGGCTGGCCGCCAGCGCATCGACGTCGAGGCCTGCGCGCGCCAGCGCGTCGGTATCCGGCAGCACGCGCAGATACTGCACGCCCTCGTTGCGCACGAAGAACACGTCCTCGGCGCCCGGAATGGCGCGCAGCACGTCGGCGATTTCGCCCGCCTTGTGGTTCAGCGTGTCGATGTCCGGCCCGAACAGCCGGATCGCCAGATCGCCGCGCACGCCCAGAATCATTTCCGACACGCGCATTTCGATCGGCTGGGTGAAGGCATAGGCCACGCCGGGGAATTCGGCCAGCAGATCGCGGATGCGGTGGATGATGGCCGGCTTGTCGGCGCCGGGCGCCAGACTGATGAAGGTGTCGGTCTGGTTCAGGCCCATCGGGTCGAGACCGATTTCGTCCGACCCGGCGCGCGCCACGATCTGCGTCGCCTCGGGCACGATGTCCTTCAGCGCCTTCTGGAAGCGGGTGTCGATGTCGAGCGAGGCATCGAGGCTGATCGACGGCAGCTTTTCCAGTTGCACGATGAGGCTGCCTTCATCCATGGTCGGCATGAAGGTCTTGCCCAGCCCCACGTAGACAACGACGGCGGCAACGAACAGCAGCCCGGCGACGCCGCCGACGATGCGCGGTGCGGCCAGCGCACGCTGCAGCAGCGGCGCATAAAGCTTCGACAGCGTGCGCGGCAGCCACGGGTCGGCGTGCGCGTTGTCGTAACTTTCGGCGTTCAGCATGATGCGCGCCAGCAGCGGAATGACGGTGAGCGACAGCAGCAGCGAGCCGGCCAGTGCGAACACGATGGTCAATGCCACCGGCGCGAACAGTTTGCCTTCCAGTCCCTGCAGGCTCAGCAGCGGCACGAATACCAGCGCGATGATGACGATGCCCGCGGTGGTCGGCACCGCCACCTCGCGCACCGCCTCGAGCACCACGTCACGACGCGGCCGGTCCGCCGCACCGGGTTCGTGCAGATGGGCGACCACGTTCTCGACCACCACCACCGCCGCGTCGACCAGCAGGCCGATGGCGATCGCCAGCCCGCCCAGACTCATCAGGTTGGCCGACAGGCCGGCGAAGTGCATCAGCAGGAAGGTCCACAGCGCGGACAACGGCAGCACCACCGCCACGGCCAGCGCCGCGCGCGCATTGCCGAGGAACAGGAACAGCAGGATGAGCACCAGCACCACCGCCTCGATCAGCGCCTTGGTCACCGTGCCGACCGCGCTCGACACCAGTTCGCCGCGATCGTAGAACGGGATCACCTTCACGCCTGCCGGCAGGCTGGGCGCGATCTCGTCGAGCCGCGCCCGCACGCCGCGCACCACCTCCTGCGCATCGGCGCCACGCAGGCCGAGCACCAGCCCCTGCACGGTTTCGCCCTCGCCGTTGTGCGTCACGCCGCCCATGCGGGTCAGCGCGCCGAGCCGTACCTCGGCCACGTCGGCGATGCGCACCTGCGCCTGAGGCGTTGCGTGCACCACCAGCCGGCCGATGTCATCGAGCGATTCGAGCCGCCCCTGCACCCGCACCAGCAGGGTTTCCTCGCCTTCGTTGATGCGGCCTGCTCCGTCGTTGCGGTTGAAGCGCTCCAGCGTGGCACGCAGCGCGTCCAGCGTGATGCCGGTGGCCGCCATGCGCGCCGCGTCGGGCACCACCTCGTATGCGGTGGCCAGCCCGCCCAGTACATTCACGTCCGCCACGCCGCGCACGGTGCGCAGCGCCGGGCGGATCACCCAGTCGAGCAGGCCGCGCCGTTCGGCCAGCGACAGGTCGCCTTCGACCGTGAACATGAACATTTCGCCCAGCGGCGTGGTGATCGGCGCCAGACCCCCGGTCAGTCCGGGCGGCAGGTCACCCATGATGCCGGTGAGTCGCTCGCTGACCTGATTGCGCGCCCAGTAGATGTCGGTGCCGTCCTCGAAATCGATGGTGATGTCGGTCAGTCCGTACTTGCTGGTCGAGCGCAGCATGGTCTGTTTCGGCAGCCCGAGCATTTCGATCTCGACCGGCGTGGTCACGCGCGCTTCCATCTCTTCCGGCGTCATGCCGGCCAGCTTGACGATGATCTTGACCTGCGGGGCCGACACGTCGGGAAAGGCATCGATCGGCAGCTTGGTCATCGACCAGGCACCGGCCGCCATCAGCAGCAGCGCGGCCAGTATCGTCAGCAGCGGTCGCGCGAGTGCGCCGCGCGTCAGGGCGTCGAGCATCATTCCGCTCCCTTGCCCAGCCACACCGCCTTCAGCGCGGCCACTCCGCTGACCGCGACCGCGGCCTTTGCGTCCAGTGCGCCGCTGACCGTGGCGCGACCCGCGTCCTGCGACAGCGCCTGCACCTCGACTGCGCGGAAGCCCTGCGCGGTGCGCGAAAACACCCAGGTCCGGCCGTCGTGATGGGTGACCGCCGCAGCCGGCACGGTCCACGCGTCGGTCGCCGGCTGCGAGCGCCGCGCCTTGACCCACAGGCCCGGCCGCAGCGAAGACGGCGCAGGCGGCAGTGCGGCACGGACGCGCACCGTCTGCGTCATGTCGGCAGCGCCCCAGCCGATCTGCGTCACGCGCGCCTGCTCGCCCGACGGCTCCACCAGCAGGACGTCGCCTTCGCGCACGTCCTGTGCCTGCGCCACCGTCAGGTTCAGTTCGAGCATCAGCTTGCGTGCATCGGCCAGCCGCAGCAGCGCATCGGCCTCGTCCACGCGCTGACCGGGCAGCACCATGCGTTCGAGCACGGTTGCCGCCGCTTCGGCACGCACCTGCACGCGACCGCTCGATGCGTCGGCGGCCGACACGCCCAGCAGGCGCAGTCGCGACTGCGCGGCGCCGTATGCGGCATCGGCCTGCGCGACCGCATTTTCGGATTCGCGCACACGGCGCTCGGCGATCAGGCCTTCGGCATGCAGCGTCCGGTCGCGCTCAAGATTGCTGCGCGCCAGCGCCGAGGCGGAACGCGCCTGGGCCAGCGCAGCACCCTGTTCAGGCAGACCGGCGCTGCGCAGTTCCACCAGCACGGCATTCGCCGCAACCTGCTGGCCTTCGACCACCGGCACGCGCACCACGACGCCCCCGGCCGGTGCGGTCACTACCCATTCGGCGGCGGCCGACGCCCCCACGCGCGCCGACCAGGGCGCCGCGCTGGCTTGCGCCGCCGGCACCGGTGCCGCATCGCGGATGCCCAGTCGTTCGATCTGTGTCGCACCGAGCACGATGTCAGCCGCATGGAGGGAGGACGTCAGCGCGAGCAGACAGGACACTACGAACACATGTTTCACGGCAGGATTCCCAGACTGTTGTTGNAGCACGATGTCAGCCGCATGGAGGGAGGACGTCAGCGCGAGCAGACAGGACACTACGAACACATGTTTCACGGCAGGATTCCCAGACTGTTGTTGTAGCGCGCCACGGCGCGCTCGTAGGCAATATCGGCCAGCGCGGCCGCGCGGCGTGCGTTGGCGGCGCGCGCCTCGACCAGCAGGCGTTCGGCGAGCGAACTTTCACCGAGCCGGTAGGCGCGGCGGGCCAGTTCGACTTCGCGTTCGGCGACCGCCTTCTGCCCGGCGGCCAGTTGCAGCGCCTGTTCGCGGGCGTGCAGTTCATGTTCGGCTTCGTGCAGCACCAATGTGGCCATGCGCAGCGCCAGCGCAAGATCGTCCTCGGCGCGGGCCAGATCGAGTTGCAGCGGCGACAGGGTGGCTGCGCGATGCACCTCACCGCCGAAAGGAATCGACAGGGTGGCGCCCACGCTGTCGGTCACCGGGCTGTCGGGCGACTTTTCGGACCGCATGCCGACCAGGATGCGCGGCGCACCGCTGCCCTGGGCCTGCACGCTGGCCAGCGCACTGCGCGCACGTTCGAGGGCGGCCTGCGCCGTCAGTACCGGCGGATAGCCGGTCGCCGCGTCCGCCACCGGTTCGCGCGCAACCGGCTCGCGTACGATCGCCGGCAGCGTCGGCAAGCCGGTCAGCGTGGCCCAGCCGAACACGCTGTGCGCCAGTTCGACCTGTGCTTCGTAACGCGCGGCATCGCGCTCGCGCCGGGCCGCTTCGGCCGACAGTATTTCGACCGGCGCCGCGTCCCCGGCGCGAACGCGTTTCGATACATCGTCTTCCAGCGCGCGATACAACTCGACATCGGCATCGGCCAGCTTCACCTCGGTCTCCGACTGCAGTACGCGCCACAGCGTTTCGCGCAGATCGCCCGCCACGCGCCAGCGGTGGATGCGCAGTTCCTCGTCGGACAGCAGGCGACCGGCGTCGGCCTCGCGGCGCAGCGCGTCGCGCTGGCCGGATCGCCACAACGGCAGGTCCAGCCCGGCTTCCAGTTCGCGCACGCCGGCGGCGCGTCCGGGCAGTCGATCGGTCTGGTAGCGCATGTGCAGCGCCGGCGGTGCCGACAGCACGCTGCCGGCACGCTCGGTCAGCACCCGCGATTCGGACAGCCTGGCCTGCGGCAGCTGGGTGCCGGGCGCCCGGCCCAGTGCGGCCGACAAGGCGCCCGACAGCGTGAGTGCGGCGTCACGCTCGACCGTCTGTTCATGCTCTTCGGCGTGCGAAGCCGCGGCGAGGGGCACAGATTGCGCATAAAGCGGTGGCGTCAGCCACAGGGCGGACAGCAGGCAGCACAGCAGGGCGGAACGCATGGGCGCACGACGGGCGGATGAAGACATGCATCAGCTTGCACAGCGACGGATTGCCGGCAGGTGGACACAACATGAACATCCGTTCATGTTGCGGCAAGGTGGTTCGACGCAGGCAGAATCACGGCTCGCGCACCCCGACCCGGGCGGTGCGCCCCGCTTCCGGAGAAGGTCCGACATGCACCTCCTCGTGGTCGAGGACGACCCCGAAATCGCCGGCTTCATCTGCCGCGGCCTGCGCGAGGCCGGGCACGTCGTCGACCACGCCGCCAATGGCCGCGACGGGCTGTTTCTGGCGACCGGCGAAGCGTTCGACGCAATCGTGCTCGACCGGCTGATGCCGCAGATGGACGGTCTGGCCATGCTGGCCGCACTGCGCGCCACGGGGTCGCGCGTGCCGGTGCTCATCCTCAGTGCGCTCAGCCATGTCGACGAACGCATCCGCGGCCTGCGCGCCGGGGGTGACGACTATCTGGTGAAACCGTTCGCGATGTCGGAGCTGCAGGCGCGGCTCGACGTGATCACCCGGCGCGGCCTGATGCCGGCGATCGAGAGCGTGCTGCGGGTGGCCGATCTCGAACTCGACCGCATGACGCACGTCGTGCGCCGCGCCGGCGAGGACATCACGCTCAAGCCGCAGGAGTACCGGGTGCTCGAGTTCCTGATGCGCCACGCCGGTCAGGTGGTCACCCGCACCATGCTGCTGGAAGGCGTATGGGACTACCACTTCGATCCGCAGACGAATGTCATCGACGTGCACATTTCCCGCCTGCGCGCCAAGGTGGACCGCGCCGGCTGGCTGCCGCTGATCCATACGCTGCGCGGCGCCGGCTACTGCATGCGGGCGCCGGCATGAACGACCGCCGATCGCCGTGGGCCGGCAGCGCGCCGGGCGCACCCTTCGTTCAGGATGACGAGGGAATGCTCACGCTGCACTTCGACGGCGCCGCCGTGCAGAGCAGCATGGATCCGGCGCGACCGGTCGAGCTGGTGCTCGACTATTCGCGCCTGATGATGGCCGCGCTGCTGTTCGTGCCGGCGCCCTCGCGCATCGGCATGATCGGCCTGGGCGGCGGATCGCTGGTCAAGTACTGCCACCACCACCTGCCGGACGCGCGCATCGAAGTGGCCGAAATTTCGGCCGAGGTGATCGCGCTGCGCAGCCGCTTCCGCATTCCGCCGGACGACGAACGGCTGCGCATCGATTGCGTTGACGGCGCGGACTGGATCGCGCGGCATGACGAAGCATTCGACCTGCTGCTGGTGGATGGCTTCGACATCGGCGGACAGGCAACTGCGCTGTGCACGCAGCGCTTCTACGACGACTGCCATGCCGCCTTGACGCGAAACGGCCTGCTGGCGATCAACATGCATGCCGACGACGCGCTGCACGGCGCCTACATCGGCCGCGTGCGTTCGAGTTTCGCCAATTCGGTCAGTGTCGTCGCCACCGAAGACGGTGTGAATGAAATCGTGTTCGCCGCGCGCGGCGACGCGTTCAGGCTGTCGGAAAAGCAGCTGTTCCAGCGCGCGGCAGCACTGCATGAGCGCCTGGGGCTGGACCTGCGCGCGCAGGCACACCCGCTGGTCGAAGGCCGGCGACGCGACTTTGCGCCCGCCGGGCGGGCGGCCGTGCGGCACGGCCTGGATGCCGATGACTGAGCCGACACCTCCGGTCGCGCCCCGCGCGACGCGCGGCCTGAGCACGACTGCGCGACTGGCGCTGGCCAACAGCGTTCTGCTGGCGACCGGCTTCGGCCTGCTGCTGCTGCTGGTGACCTGGCTCGCCGGGCAGTACATGCTGGGTCACGTCGAAGAAAGCGTGGACGCCGAGCTGGACATCCTGAGCGCCGAGTACCGGGTCGATGGCGTGCGCGGCGTCAGCGGCCTGATCCGCCAGCGGCTGGACATGCGCTCGCCCAATCACGACCGCCTGTACCGGCTGGAAAGTGCCGACGGCGTCATGCTGATCGGCAACCTCGATGCGTGGCCCGCCGCGGCGACGCGCGATGACGTGCTGGTGCGGCTGCCCAGCCTGCGCCACCCGGGCCTCACCGAAGTCGTCGCACGCTGGGCGCGTTTGCCGGACGGCAGCCGTCTGCTGGTCGGCTTCGACGAGTACGAGGTGGAACAGGTACGCGGCGACATCCGGCGCGCCGCACTGGCGAGTTTCGGCGTCATGCTGATTGCGTCGCTCATCGGCGGCTTCCTGATCACCCGCGCCGCGCTGCGACCGGTCGAAACCATGCGCCGCGCTGCACAGCAGATCATGGACGGAGACCTGCGCCACCGCATTCCGGTGCGCGGCACGGCGGACGAGTTCGACCGCCTGTCGCAGACGCTGAACGGCATGCTCGACCGCATCGACCGGCTGATCGCCTCGGTGCGCGGCGCCACCGACAACATTGCGCATGACCTGCGCTCGCCGCTGACCCGCCACCGCGCGCGCATCGAAGCCGCGCTGGCGGTGCCGCCGACAGGCGACGAGCTGCCGGCGTTGCTGGAACGCAATCTGGCTGACATCGATCAGGTGCTGTCCACCTTCCAGTCGCTGCTGCGCATCGCCAATGTCGAATCGGGCCTGCTGCGCAGCGAGTTCCGCGCCCTCGACCTCGCGGCGCTGACGCGCGACGCCATCGACTTCATGGAGCCGATGGCGGACGAACGCGACATTTCGCTGTCTGCCGACGTGCCTGCACAGGCGTCGATGAGCGGCCACCGCGACCTGCTGTTCCAGGCCGTCATCAACCTGATCGACAACGCGATCAAGTTCAGCCCGGCCGGCGGCACGGTGACGATCAGCCTGCAGCCGGCGCCGGATGGCTGGCGACTCGAGGTCGCCGATCAGGGACCGGGCATTCCGGAGGGCGAGCGGGCGCGCGTGTTCGAGCGGCTGTACCGGCTCGAAGGCGCACGCAACACACCCGGCCTCGGGCTCGGGCTCAGTCTGGTGCAGTCGGTGGCGCGCCTGCACGCCGGGCGCATCGAACTGGGCGCCGCGACACCCGGTCTGCGCGCCGTACTGACTTTGCCGGCGGGCACTTAAAGGGCACCCAACAGGCTTGTCACGCAGTTGACACGAAGCGACAACGCAAAGACGATGCGATCAATGCGTGCGCGAATCTACCCTTGAAAGGGCGCGTGCGGATGGCCTCGGCGGATTGCGGCCATGGACGACAGCGCGCGCTGCGCCCTCGTCGCAACGGTTGATTTTGAGCTATGGAGTCACTTCAGTGCCGAAAACAAACAAGCCGAGCATCGCGCTCACATCCAAGCTGCTGCGACGCTACCGCGACGCCTCGATCGACAACGCCCGCGAGCTTCTGTACGAGGCGGAACTGCTGCTCAAGCACAACCACTTTGCCCGCGCCTACTACTCTTCGGTCGCCGCGATCGAGGAAGTCGGCACCTCGGTGCAGGTGTTCGACGCGCTCGGTCGCAATGTGCGCGATCCGGACGTCGCGAACCGGGTCGTGCTCAACCTCGGCGACTACGCGCGCAAGGTGACTGCAGCCGTGTTTCCATGGCTGCTGGTCGTACCGGCCCGGCGCGACGAGGTGATGCCCTACATCAGCAAGATGATCAAGCGGCAGATTCCGAAGCTGGATGCCATCCATACCGAGCTGGACGGCAAGGGACCGCAGGGTCCGCAGATCAACACCCCGAACTATCGCGTCACGCTTACCGATGCCGAAATCTGGCTGCGTCTGGCGAAGGACATCTACACGCACGCCGAAACCTACGTGCTGTTCGCGCCGACCAAGATCCGCACCAAGGCGGAAGACGAAGTGTTCGCGATGAAGTCGGCCGCGCTTGCCGCGGTGACCAGCAGTCCGGAGTTCTGGGAGTACTACATTTCCTGCATGAAGACCGGCAACGCGACCTTCGAAGCGGCCGTGGCCGACTACGTGCGTGCGCAGACCGGCGGTGGTTCGGAAGTGCGCAACGGCTACGACGACGAGGAAGCCTGAAGCGGCGCTTTCCCCGCGTCACCCCGCATCACCGAAAAAGCCACCTGCAGGCCTGCAGGTGGCTTTTTTTGGCCCCGTAACGGGGCAGACGGCGCAGCGCGGGTGTGCAACGCGCTGTTCAGCTCACCTTGATGACTTCCACCGGGTGTTCGTACACATCCTTGCGCTTGTCGTACAACGGGATGGTCGTACCGTTCAGGCGGTTGCCCTGCAGGTCGTTCAGATCGACTTCGGCGACGATGATCTGTTCGATGTTCGGCGTACCCTCGGCGGCGATGCCGTCGCGGGCGAACGGAAAATCCGACGGCGTGATGATGCCGGCCTGACCATAGTGCATGCCGAGCCCCTCGACCGGCAGATTGCCCACCGTGCTGGTCTGCACGACGAACACCTGATTCTCGATCGCCCGTGCGTGGCAGCAGTAGCGCACGCGCAGGAAGCCCTGCCGGTCGTCGGTGCATGAGGGCACGAACAGGATGTCGGCACCCGCCTCGCACACCATGCGCGACAGCTCCGGAAATTCGATGTCGTAGCAGATCAGGATGGCGATCTTGCCGAATGGCGTGTCGAACAGGCGCAGCTGGTCGCCGGCATCGGTGTCCCACTTTTCGCGCTCCCAGCGCGTGCGGTGGATCTTGTCCTGCTCGAACACCTGGCCACCCGGAGTGAAGTAGTACGCCGTGTTGGTCAGCCGGCCGTCTTCGCGCACCGTGGGGTGGCTGCCGCCGATCAGATGCACATTCCACTGCGCGGCCAGTTCCAGCATCAGGTCGCGGTAACGCTTAGTGTAGTCGTGCATGTTGCGCACGGCGGCATTCAGGTCGCTGGTGTCCATGAAGGACAGCAGCTGCGTCGTGAAGATTTCCGGCAGCAGCACGAACTGTGGCTTGTAGTCGCCAGCGGCCTTCATGATGAAGCGCACCTGGTTCTCGAAACCGGACCAGTCGTGAATGGGGCGCAGCAGGTACTGTACGGCGGCGATGCGGACGATCATGGCAGGATGTGCTCCGGAAAATGGGTGGGGCGGGCCGGATCGTGGTCCGGGTTGAGCCAGACGATGACCGAGGCGTAACCCAGGGATTCGGTGTCTTCGGGCAGGTAGTCCGGCACCACGCTGAGGTAGCTGAAGCCTTCCTTCAGCTGGAAGCTCAGCACCGGGTCGCGCAGGTCGCCCCACACCACCTTGCGGGCGTACAGGTCGGCCGTCATGTCGGCGGCGTGGCGGTGATAGCCCGGCAGGCGGCCGCAGGCGATGATGCGCTTCAGATTCATCGCGCGGCACAGCATGCGCCGCCCTTCATACAGCAGGTGGCCGACGCCCGCTCCGCGCAGATCCGGATCGACGAACACTTCCGCACCGTACAGCGTGCGGCCGTCCGGATTGTGGTGCTCGAAGGTGCCGGCACCGGTGATGTCCTGCCAGCTGTGCGAATCACACCAGTCGTCCCACAGCACGACCAGCGCGCTGGCACAGCCGACGATCGCGCCGTCGATCTCGGCGACGATCTGGCCCTGCGGAAAGACGTCGAGCTGTTCGCCCAGCTTGCGGCGACTCCACGGCGGAATGGTCGGATACACGCGCGCCTGCAGGGCGATCAACGCGGGGATGTCAGCCGGCCGGGTATGGCGTATGCGTGGTGTGGTCACGCTGTTCTCCCGTCCAGTCGGACACCGGTCGGCGGACGCCGCCGGCATTCAACAATCAGGAACCAGTGTAGGCAGCGTCCCGCCGCCTGTATGTCGGACGGCGACTACCCGGCGGTCTGTGCCGCCCTTCCCGGCTTCACATCGAAGGCGATGCAGATGCGTTCTTCGTTCGATTCGAACGGAATCGTGCGGTGGAACAGCGAGGACGGGAACAGCACGATGTCGCCGGCGACCGGCAGCAGGGTCTTGCGCGGAAAGTCGTCGTGCTCGCGCGGGTAGTCGTCGCCGTCGGTGCTGAATTCGATGCCGCCGGCCAGACTGCCGGCCGGCCGGTCGCGCGGGATCGCGAGATAGACCACGCCGCTCAACCAGCCGGTTTCGTGGATGTGCGACGTCAGATGGCCGCCCTTGCTCATCTTCACGTACCAGGCGCTGCTGAACATCGTATCGGGCGGGAAATCCTGTGCGAACACGCAGGTCTCGCCGGCCAGCCGCGCGCGGTAGCGCGCGACCTGTTCGCCGATCAACGCGGCCAGCCTCGCAAACGACGGCTCGCTGCGCCGGAACAGATTGCCCGCCGACTGAATGCCGTGATGCAGCCGGCCCTGCTTGCGGGCCTCGATCTCGGCGTGCGTCACGTCGCGCAGCAGGTCGGCCAGCAAGGCGTCGGACGCATCGGACAGCGCGTCGATGTGGCTGTGGAACACGAAGTCGAGCGGCGCAGGGCAGAAGCCGTATTCGTCGGCGACACCGAAGTTGGCGGCGTGGTGCGCCGACAAGGTCGCCAGCATAGGCGAATCATGGCGAACGCCGCGCTGGCCAACTTCAGGCCGAGAGGCGCCGATCATGGCCAGCAGCCGCTCGCGGAAAGCGTCGAAGCGGCGCGTCTTGTACAGGCAGTACAGCACGCGCTCCTGCCAGTCGCGGATCTGCGCACGCTCGAAGTACGGCATTGCCTCGGCCAGTTCGCCCATGTCGTAATGCAGCAGGCCGAGGTTGTAATTGGCTTCGCCATGCGCCGGGTCGATCGCCAGCGCGGCGCGGAAGGCGGCGATCGTGGCCGCCGCATCACCCTGGTCGCGCAGGATTTCGCCGAGGTTGCTGTGCGCATCGGCGTACCCGGGCGCCAGCGCCAGTGCCTGTCGGTAGCTGGCTGCCGCGTCGCCGAGCAGACCCTGATCGCGCTGCGCCGTGCCCAGGCTGAACCAGGCCGTTGCCGTCGGCTGTATCGCGAGTGCCTTGCGATAGGCGGCGACCGCCTCGTCATGCCGGCCCTGCTTCTGCAGCGCCGCACCCAGATTGGCGTGCGCCTCGACGAAACCGGGTTCGACCGCGACGGCTTCGCGGTAGGCGGCCAGCGCATCGTCGGTGCGCTGCAGACGTTCGCACACCGTACCGAGGTTGAACCAGGCGACCGCGAAACGGGGCTGCAGCTTCAGCGCGCGACGGTAGCTGGCGGCCGCGTCATCGGGCTGACCGAGCGCATCCTGCACCACGCCCATGTTGTACAGCAGCTCCGGAAAGTCCGGCTTCAGCGCGAAGGCGCGGCGATAGGTGGCCAGCGCCTGTTCGTTGCGGCCGCGCTGCTGCTGCACCAGACCAAGATTGCTCAGCAGTTCGGCCGAGCGCGGGTCGGCCGTGACCGCCTCGCGAAACGCCTGTTCGGCATCGTCGAGCCGGCCCAGCCCGGCCAGCGCCGAACCGCGCACGCTGTGCAGCACGATGGCCGCCGGGTAACGCCTGAGCAACTGCTGCGCGGCGCTGGCCGCATCGGCCAACCGTCCGCCGTTGTACGCCGCGAACACCGGTTGCAGTTCAGCCGGCGACGGTTGGCGCGCCTGGGTGGGCTTGTTCTTCATCGTTCAGGTCGTCAGGTCAGGGCACGGCCAGAACCGACACTGCATATATATATGCAGTGTGGAATCAGACCGGCAGTTCATCCAGTGCGCCATCGAGATGCGACACATCGCCCCAGCGTTCGACGCGCCATCCGCCGTCGTCGTGGCTCACCCAGTTCAGCGCGCAGTTTGCGATGTCGAAATCGCGCGCGCAGACGAGCCCCAGCCCGCGCACCCGCCGCGCCACGATGTCGAGCACGCCGCCGTGCGTCACCAGCAGCACCGTCTGGCCGGTGTGGCGCCTGCGCAGTGATTCGACGAAAGCCCACACTCGCGCATCGAAGGCTGCCAGCGACTCGCCGTCGCACCCCGGAAAGCCGGCCTCCGGCTCGCGTGCCTCGAAACGCTCGAAGGCCTCCGGGTGCTGGCTGCGCGCCTCGGCATAGGTCAGCCGCTGGAAGCCGCCGTAGTGGCGCTCGCGCAGCGCCGGCTCCGGCATCACCGGCAGTCCGCGCGGCACCGCGATACGCCCGGCCGTCACCCAGGCACGGCCGAGGTCCGAGCCATAGATCGTATCGATCCGCTCGCCCAGCAGCGCCAGCGCCGTGGCCTGCGCCTGCGCGAGCCCGGTATCGTTGAGCGGAATGTCGACCTGACCCTGGATGCGGCGATCGACGTTCCACGTCGTTTCACCGTGCCGGACCAGACAGAAGCGCGTGCGTGCAGTCATGAGTGTTCCTTGTGCGAAGCTGGATGTTACCTGCAGGGGCCAGGACGAAGTGGAGGTGAAGCGCAGCATCCAGGGTTCAGGCCGCTGCACTGGGGCGGTGGTTCCGGGCTGCGGGGCTTGGGCTGGGCTTGGGCTGGGCTTGGGCTGGGCTTGGGCTGGGCTGGGCTGGGCTGGGCTGGGCTGGGCTGGGCTGGGCTGGGCTGGGCTGGGCTGGGCTGGGCTGTGGGCGCGGGGGGGGGGGGGGGGGGGGGCGGGCGGGGGTGGGCTGGGCGGGCCTGGGCTGGGGGAGCGGCGGCCTCGCCGCGATCGTGCGGCGATGGCCGCTGATCGAAGTGAAGATCGCGGCGAGGCCGCCGCTCCCACAGGCCGCCACTCCCACCCGCGCCACCGGAACCACCGCGGCCGGTTACCATCGCTCATCCGCCGTTCACCCGCCTCCAGATGCGCCCGCTGCTGCTGCTCGCCGACCTGATCGACCATCTGAACGAGGCCTGCGGCCGCGTGCTGCCCTGGGCGGTGCTGGCGGCAGTGCTGCTCGCAGTGGGCAACGCACTGGCGCGCAAGTTCGATGCCGGCTCCAACGCACTGCTCGAAGCACAGTGGTATCTGGTGTCCACGGTTTTCCTGCTCGGCGCCGGCCGCGTGCTCAAGCTCGACGAACATGTGCGCATCGACCTCATCACGTCCCGGCTCGGTCCGCGCGGCAGGCTGTGGGCCGACATCGCCGGCCTGCTGACCATGGTGCTGCCGGTGGCACTGCTGATGCTGTGGCTGTCCTGGCCCTGGTTCGTCGCCTCATGGACCAGCCACGAAGTGTCGGCCAGCGCCGGTGGCCTGCCGCTGTGGCCGGCGCGCCTGCTGGTGCCGGTGGGCTTCGCGCTGCTCGCCGCCCAGGCCGTCGCGCTGCTGATCCGCCGCATCGCCGCATTGTCGGAGCCAGCCGGATGAGCGCCTGGCTGGCCGCCAACCTCGCGCCGGTCATGTTCGCGGCGATGGTGCTTTTCCTGCTGTCCGGCGTGCCGGTGGCGTTCGCGCTGGCCGCCTGCGGCATCGTGTTCGGGTTGATCGGCATTGAACTCGGGCTGCTGTCGGCCTCGCTGGTGCAGGCCATGCCCGACCGCGTGTGGGGCGTCATGAGCAACGACACCCTGCTGGCCATCCCCTTCTTCACCTTCATGGGCCTGGTGCTGGAACGCTCCGGCATGGCCGAAGACCTGCTCGACACGGTCGGCCGGCTGTTCGGCACGCTGCGCGGCGGGCTCGCGGTGGCGGTGGTGCTGGTCGGCGCGCTGCTCGCCGCAACGACCGGCGTGGTCGCCGCGTCGGTCATTTCGATGGGTCTGATTTCGCTGCCCATCATGCTGCGCGCGGGCTACGACGCGCGGCTGGCCAGCGGCGTCATCTGCGCCTCGGGCACGCTGGCGCAGATCATTCCGCCATCGCTCGTCCTCATCGTGCTGGCCGACCAGCTTGGCCGCCCGGTCGGCGACATGTACCGCGGCGCGCTGCTGCCCGGACTGGTGCTGACCGGCCTCTACCTGATCTACGTGCTGGCCGTCGCCTGGCTGCGTCCGCACAAGGCGCCCGCGCTGCCTGAAGCCGACGACCACAACGCGGCGGAGCGACGCGGCATGTGGGCGCTGTTCGCCGTGGCGGTGCTGGCCGGTGTCGCCACCAGCCAGTTGCCGGCGCTGCAGGCACACACGGCCGATGCGCGCGCGCTGTTCGCGGTCACCGCCGGCGGCAGCGTCGCCTGGCTGATCGCCGTGGCCGACCGCCTGCTGAGTCTGAACCTGCTGCCCGACCTCGCGCGCCGTGTCGCCTTCGTACTGATGCCGCCGCTGGCACTCATTTTCCTCGTGCTCGGCACCATCTACCTGGGCCTCGCGACACCGACCGAAGGCGGCGCGATGGGCGCCACCGGCGCGCTGCTGATGGCCGCCGCACGCCAACGCCTGAACCGCGACCTGCTGCAGCAGGCGCTCGACCGCACGGTGCGCCTGACCACCTTCGTGCTGTTCATCCTGATCGGTTCGCGCGTCTTCTCGCTCACCTTCTACGGCATCGACGGCCACCTGTGGGTCGAACACCTGCTGCTCGGCCTGCCCGGCGGCGAAACCGGCTTCCTGATCGTCGTCATGACGCTGGTGTTCGTGCTCGCCTTCTTCCTCGACTTCTTCGAGCTGGCCTTCATCGTCGTGCCGCTGCTCGCCCCGGTGGCCGACAAG
Organism: Methyloversatilis sp. XJ19-13; assembly: GCF_024580155.1. NCBI lineage: Bacteria > Pseudomonadati > Pseudomonadota > Betaproteobacteria > Nitrosomonadales > Sterolibacteriaceae > Methyloversatilis > Methyloversatilis sp. XJ19-13. Next base: position 28,538 of record NZ_JANINH010000023.1, read on the forward strand.
CTGGGCATCGATCTGGTGTGGTTCGGCGTGCTGCTGGCGGTGAACATGCAAACCTCATTCATGCACCCGCCGTTCGGCTTCGCGCTGTTCTACCTGCGCTCGGTCGCCCCGAAAACCCTGCCGACACGTGACATCTACTGGGGCGCCGTGCCCTTCGTCGGCATCCAGATCGTCATGGTCGCGCTGGTACTGGCCGTGCCGCAACTGGTCACGGCCAATCTGGGGTCGGTGCAGCGCGCAGCCGGCGATTCGGTGACGACCGACGCCGACTACTGGCGCAGCTCGAGCGCGCCCCGATTGCCGGCCGGCCATCCCGACGCCGCACTTGAAGCGGCGATCGAGAAGGCGGAGGCTATGGTGGAACCCATCGTGGGCGAGGACGCTGACGACTGAAGCGCAGACAATCTCTGCCCCGCCCTGTGTTGCCGAATCAGCTGCGCCACAGTTCAGGCTGATCCAGTTCCGGCGCCATGCGCAACAGGGCTTTTTGGCCCTGCTGCGCGCGCGTGGTCCAGCCCTGGCCGCGGCCGAGGGCGTCACGCCACGCCGCATTGAAGACATCGGCCATGCCCTGGCTCAGGAAGTACTCGATCAGGCCGGCGGCCTGCAGCACATCCTTCTTCGCCTTGGTCTGCTCAGCGACCGGGCGCTCGCCGTGCACGATCAACTTGTGTACAGCGAATCGTTCAGGGGCTGGCACGTTGACGACACACGCACCGGCACGCGCAAACAGACAGCATTGCACCGGTGCTTCGAGCGAAAACTCCATGAATTTCAGCGGTTCGAGCGCCACGTTCAGGTTCGGCACCAGCACAGGCTCACCGGTGCGCGTCATGCTCGTCAGAAAATCAAGGCGGAGTTCGAGATCGTCCGGGTTTCGATACTGCGCCCCGACCTTGCCATTGAGTTGGGTGATCGGCAGGAAGCCCATTTCCAGTGATTCGAGCGCGCCATGCACATCGATCTGGATATTGGCCGGCAAGGCGATCGACACGTTGGGGCCTGCATGGGCGAAATCCACGTCGAGCGTGGCTGCGCCATCCGCCCAGCGTACGCCCAGCATGTTTCCCAGGGCGATGAAGGCATGTGTGCCGATGAGCACCCCGCCCGCCCTGAAAAACCCGTACTCGGCCAGACGACGCACCACCCGGAAGTGCTTCGGCGCCGCGGGTGTCGCGCCCGCCGCCAGTGCAACCAGAGCCGGGCTCGTCAACAGCCCGGCGGCCCGGGCACGTTCGTGCGATTCGACCAGCGAGCGGACCCGCTCCGAATCCGGACCGACATAAATCATCCGGCCCTGCTTGTCGATATCGCGATAACCGAAGTACCAATAGACGCGGCCCTTGATCGTGCGCCGGTGAAACGCGCCGGACAGCCCCGCCAGGGCGTTTCCCATCTCCAGTGTCTGAGTCTGGGAGAACAGTTCAGCGTAAGCGGTCTGGGCGGCGAGTGACAGTTCGACGTAGCGCATCGGCGGAAGTTACTATACAAGTACATTTTTGTATAGTAACCATACAGGTATTCACTGCAGACGTAACAGGTGTGGTGGTCTGACTAAAGCGAGCGGGCCTCCGCAAAACCCGGGGCGCTTCAGTCCCATTGGTCCGGGAAACGCACTAGCCGCAAGAACTCTGCCTTCGTCACGGTAGTTCTCACCATTTGTTCTCATGGAGGGGCCAATGCATCAACAAGCTGACTACACAGACCTACGTACTTCGAGGGGCAGCGGTTTCGAGCGTTCGCCAAGATCTTTACGGCATGTTCCTGGGTCACAGCTTCGTTCAGGGCAGCAATTACGTCACTTTTGAAGGTTCGGTCACCGGCCGATAGCTCTACGAACTCGTCAAGCAGGTCCCATCGCTCAGCCAGCAGTTCAGCCACCTTCTCCGTAAACGCGCCGGCGACTACACCATCGAGTCGCTTGGCAAGATCCCGGTGAACTACCTGCAACTCATGCCAGTTTGCAGCGCCGAACACACGGCTCTCTGGGGCGTGACCTTGAGGATAAGCACAGGCCGTTCCGGCGAGCGCTAGTGCCAAGCATAGATTGGTAAGCGGCGTAACCGCCATCACTCGAAGTGGATTCACGGTCGGATCACCGTCAGAGTGCGAATCGGATCACCACCAAAGTGCAACTGACGGATGGCATCCATTGCTTCGGGCGTCGTTCGAATGCAGCCCAACGTTGCATGCGCAGCTCCACATCTGTTAGCAAGGTCGCAAGCGCCCTGTCTGCCCGCATGTACTCCCACAAACTCCCGGCCAGGAACTGTGAAGCCGATGAAGTCGGTTCCCGTATCGCTTCGTGCGCTTCGCGTTGGATGCGAGTTGTAGCGCTCATACGGGAACTGTCCCTCTGGCCACACACCGCGAGATGTCGAAGCCGCATTATTGTGGGCAACATACGAACCTTCGTAAGCGTCCGACCGCCGCCGTCTTCCCTTCCCTGATCCAGCGCGTAATCATCGCCCGCACTCGGGCACCTCAATGTTGTGTCCACAAAGGAGATCATGGACA
>NZ_JANINH010000024.1:0-28474 GCF_024580155.1 Methyloversatilis sp. XJ19-13
AGTTTGAGCGCCTTGAGCCGACCGATCAGTTCAATCGACATGGCGAGCCTCCGCGCGCAGTCGGTCATAGCGATGGACATCGGGCCTCGGCTCCTCGGCCACCGACAGCGTCGTTGCCACCGGCGCGAGCGGGGGCGCACCCGATTTGAGCCGCGCCAGCACGTTCATCACGTGCTCGCCGCTGGGCCGACCGGATTCAAGCGCCCGCTCAACGGCCACGATGACCGCGTCCAGACCGTGGGCCGGAATCGCGCCCAGCACGTCGGCCATCACCCGGTCGCCGCCGAGTTGTTTGAGCAGATGGCGCTGCAGGCGCAGCAACGGCTCGGGCATCTCGGCAAACGGGGCGCCGTTGCGCAGGGCGCCCGGTTTGCGTCCGATGACGCCGATGTAGTGCGTAAAGTCGTAGAAGGTCTGATCGCGCTCGAAGCTGCGAACGTGTCGTGCAACTTCCTGGCCCTCGGCCACGAGCCTCAGTTCGCCCGGATAGACACGCAGGCTCAGGACGGCGTGGGCGTGTTCGGCCGGCACGCTGTAGCGGTTGCGCTGGAAGTGGATGAGCGCTGTGCTGCTCACCCGGACCGGTTTCTCGACGTAGCCGTCGAACGGCTTGGGGTTCGGCAGCATCTGCATGAGCTCGTCCTGCAGCACATCGGCGAGCGTCAGCGCAGGCCATTCCGGGTTGGCCATGTCAGCCCACGCCTGCCGGCACTGCTCGCCCAGCCAGGCGTTGAGCTCATCGAGGTCTTTCCACCTGCGCTCGCCCGCGTGCCGAAATATCTGCCGGCGACGGTCCTGGACGTTCTTCTCCACGCGCCCCTTCTCCCAGCCGGCTGCCCGGTTGCAGAACTGTGGTTCGAACAGGTAGTGGCTGCACAGGGCGTAGAAGCGCGGGTTGATGTCGCGTTCCTTGCCGCGCCCGACCCGGTCGACGGCCGTCTTCATATTGTCGTAAATGCCACGACGCGCCACACCACCGAAGGCGGCAAAGGCACGGGCATGCGCATCGAAGAGCATCTCGTGGCTTTGCGCCGGGTAGGCGCTCAGCCAGAACGCGCGGCTTGCGCACAGCTTGGTGTGGGCCACTTCGAGCCGTCGGCGCAAGCCGCCAATGAAGACGTACTCAGTGCTCCAGTCGAACTGGAAGGCTTCGCCCAGCGCAAAGGTGAGCGGCACGTAGGCTGCACCCGGCTTGCTCGCTTCATCCGCTCGCCAGCGCTTAACAAAGGCGCAGACCCGGTTGTAGCTGCCCGGGTAGCCCTGCGTCCGAATCGCCTCGAACATTGCTCGCGCCGTGCGCCGATCCCGCTTGGGCCGGTGGCGGTCGGTGTTCAACCACTGTCCCAGTTGATCCGCCCAGGCGTCGACGACGCTCCTGGCGGCACGCGGTCTGTACCGCGGCTCGACAACGTCGTGCTTGCGAAGCCAATGCCGGATGGTGTTCCGGGAGAGCCCGGTTTGCCGCGCGATCTCGCGCAGCGGCAAGTGGTCGCGGAAGTGCATCCGCCTGATCTTGGCCAACATGCCCACTTTGATCACTCCTCGATCTCCCTGCCTAAAACCTCAGCAGGGTAGTCAATCAAGGGTGGGTCAGATTTCGATGCAATTTAACCCCGCAAGTGGGTCAATTCTGGGTGGTCGTCAACAGGTATAGAGCGTCAGGAGAAGATCGCGGCCGGCGTCCGATATCTGTGTTTCGAATGCGTGGGACCACAGCGCCTCAGGGGACTGCAGCAAACCAGTGATGCTCTGTCTGTATTCCTCGGGCGGCGGTGACCGCAGACGGGTCAGCGATGCCAGCCACTCGACCAATCGGGGGTTGAAGTGGTCATGCTTGATGATGTCGAGGAAGAAGTCCTCCTCCAGGATCATGTCCCTGTACCGCTGCGGTAGGTCGCTGAAATACAGATGGTTGTAAAGAATTCGCGCGCGTTGGCCGAAGGAGTAGTCTCGCAGTTCCAGGACGCAGCGTTGGGACATCATCGTGCTGTGTAGGAAGCGCTCTGACACTTGAAACGCCTGGCGCAGAATGTGTTCCCTCGTGGTCAGCACAAACCTGCTATGCGACGTGTCTCGCACCATTTCTATGAAGCTGATCAGCGCCGCATCATGGTTGTTGCCAAGATAGGTGCGCTGGTCGCCGAGAAACGTTTGGCCCAGAAAGTCGTCGTAGTAAAAGATCTGCCTAGTCTTTGGGCGAAAGAGTCGCTTGCCTTCAATGAGGTCAGTCTGAATGACGACCGGTTGGTATCCCTCTTCCAGATGGGCGAACAGCAGCATCTCTGCAAGCGTCGTTTTGCCGATACCGGGAACGCCCGAGACGATGACAACACGCTGCTCCTGCAGCAAGTTCTGGGCGCGCTGAAATGCCTTGCTCTGGACGAAAACCGGTAGCTTGCGCCGGATGCGCTCGACCTCAAACTCGGTCTGCGACACCTCGGCGTTGTGCAGCACGCGATCCAGCACCGCGGTGCTCGTCAGCCAGAGCTTGAAGTTAGCGCGCTCGATCCCCGGATGGCGGCTTAGCAAGCCGTCCAGATCATCCGCCCCGATTGCATCGGCTGGTCCCAAGACGAAAGGCCGGCAGGCCTCGACAATCTTGTCCTTGTCGGCAGGCGACAAGGGCAGCGAGGTTACAAGAACATAGCGCTGCGGCTGCAACTGCCGGACCTTTGGTAGTTCGCTAATGCGAAGTTGCGACAGCAGACTGCTGACGGACGAGGAAGCGTAGTGCTTGCACTGAATGATCGTCGTGCCGCCGTCGAGCGGCGCATAACGTAGATCGATGCCGCGGTCGCGGCCAGTTTTGAACGCCTCCAGCGGGATGTTCCACTCCGCCTGCAGCAAGTCACGGGTAAGCTCTTCGAAGTCCTGCGGGGACAACGATTTGTAGTCATAGCGTGTCATCGAATGTCCCTCCCCAGCTGTCGTTCTCTACTTCCAGTCCTCGTTTCTTGGCTCACGCGAGCTCCTGAACCTTCAAATAGAGCTTGCGCAGGTGTTCATCGGACATGTCGAGGATAGGCTCGTACATGAACGAATTCAGGTGAATGTTCTCCGGCGTCATGAGGACTACGCACTGCAGCACCCCGATTGAAGCTGCGTCTTCAGGGAAGAGCGTCTGAAACCGCTTTAATAGCACTGCGGTCTGGTTGGCTTTAATACCAGCGACGAAGGCGGCGTCGGCGATCTTGCCCACCATGAATCGCTCTGCTGCAAGGCGCGTCGCTATGGCGAGAACAACTTTGTTGGCGAAGTTGATGCCTTCAGGGGCCTTCAAGCACTTCGCGGCCTCGTCGGTGATCAGGTCAACGACGGGCCTCTCGCCATCGGCGGAGCTGCCCTCTGCGCTAAACAGGCCGTTGTAGATGGTGTCCAGGTCGGCGACAGAGATGCTCTGCGAGTCAACCTTCCAGTGCAGCAGCGAGGTTAGCTTCACGAATTCCGGATCGGCCTCGCCACGCGTGTACTCGATGAGATTCCGTATAAATGAGATCGATGCGATCTTCTTCATCGCGTCCTTGAAGAACGCGCCCTTCCAGTCCTTCGTGAATACGTTCTTGATTCCAGCGGCCGGTTCCAGCGCCACGCCGGCACCGGTCTTCGAAGTCATTAGGCAGTTGCTGTAACCCACGAAGCGGCTTTCGACAGTGCGGTAGAAGTCGAAGTTGTGCGTCAACAGAATTTGCTTGAAATGCGGGCTTTCCGAGATGTCCATCAGGTATTGAATGATCGCGTACTTGTTCTTGTAGTCGAACGAGTCCGCGATATCGTCCACGATGATGAGCGTGTCCTGGCCAGCCTTCTTCCGTGCCTCGATCTCGAACAGGATGTTCAGTACATAGAGGGCCTTCTTCTCCCCCGTGCTGAGGGCCTGCAGCAGTGAAGCGCGGTCAACGGGCGCCTGCTCGGTGCCGTCGTTGAAGATGAAGTCGAGACTCAGCATCTCCTGCTGGCCCAGGATCACGTCCACGCGGTTCGATGCTTCCAGCTTGAACGGTACGAAGAAGCGCTCGTTGAAAATCTCTATGACATATTCCCACTGGGTCCTCTCCTTCTTCGCCTGCTCCTCGATTTCCTTGCGCCGCGCCTCGGCCGCTTGGTATTGGTCCAGCAAGGCCTTGTAGAGGTCAAACCGGGCATCGATATAGGCCTTCCAGACTTCCTGCCGGAAGTTGGCCATATTGGCGAACTTGGCCAGGAGCTCCTCGTGGTTGAGGAGATAAGCCTCGAAGTCGCGTACGGTAACGTTCTTCTGGATGAGCTTCTCGATCTCGGCGAACTTCTTGCGCAGGTCCTTATCGTTCGAGATCGCCTCCTTCTCCTTGGAGATCAGCTCCTCCAATTCTTTCTGCGTCGTGATTTCCTTCTTCTCGCCCGCGTTGAGGTTGATGGAGTGGTTTGCGGCAAAGAAGCCGTTGTCGGCGAGTTGCTTGGCGATCTGCGCGGCATTGTAGTAGTTGAAGACGCCCTTTTTGAAGTAGGTCGATTCGGCCAGCAGCTCGTTGTACTTCTTTATAAATCCGTCGATTGCGGTCTTGAAGTCCTTGGTGTCGAGGAAGCTCTGCACCTTCTCATCAAAGATCAGGTCGTAGGGCACATCCTTCAGCGGAGCATCCGGCCGGTTCGCCACCTCATCCTTGATGCGGTTCAGGGCGACATAGAACTCGTTGTCGTTGGCCGTGAATGCCAAGGAGAATTCCTTCTCGATATCGCGTTTGGAACCGGACTGCTCCTGCAGGGCCTTAAGCAACGCCGCCTTTGCTGCGTCAATCGCAGTGTGCAGGTCCTCGTACTCCTTTCGGAGCGCAGGATTCACCAGCAATGTCGACGTCTTTGTCGTGTGCCCCATAGCTTCTTCGTAGGGGCGGACCACGAGCACGCTCTCTTTCGGCAGTTCGGCGCCGGTCTCATCCTTGACGTTCCGCGTGCAGGCGCGCGCTGGAAAGATGCGGTCCCTAGAAGCCGTATCGCTGGCGATGTCTTGGAAGGTTTGCGCCAGCGAAGTCTTCATCGACCCGTTCGGCGCGTAGATGGCAATGGCGCTGGTCTTCGTGAAGTCCAGCGTCGCCGTGAGCCTGCGGATGCCGTAGCAATGTTCGAGATCAATCGTCAAAGTTCTCAAGGTGCCTTGGTCCCGTTGCTGCCGGTCGCCCCGGCGATTTCCAGATGGCCGAGCATCCGTTTGACATGCCCCGACATCATGACATTGGTGTCGAGCAAGAGGCGCGGCACGCGCCCGTCGTTCGGCGGGACGGCCGACTCAGTCACGCGCGGCGGCGTCGCGCGCCCAGGGCACTGCGTCGGCGACAGCGGATTCGTTGATCTGCAGTTCGGCGAGCTTGGCCCGCACCGCATCGCCGCGCTGGATGCGCACCGGCGTGAGGATGATCTGGCCGTTGACGGCTTCGACTTCGAAATACTCGGTCGGGCCGATGGCTTCCGTCACCGCCCGGGGTAGCGTGAGCTGGTTCTTGCTGGTGAGCTTGGCGAGCATGGCGGGCTCCAAAGAAAGGAATCCTTACTTTAGCGGTGCCGTCCGCCCGGTGTAAGGGGCGCTGGGCTGGTCGCCGGACATGTCCTCCGCAGCGCTCGCTGTCGTCGCCGAACCGGGAGTGTGCTGGACGCTGAAACCACTCGGGAATAGGATTAAATCCTGTCGTCCCGAGGAGCCCACGATGCGCACCACCCAGCAACTGAGCATCACCCTGCCCAATGACATGGCGGATGTGGTGAAAGAGAAAGTCCGGTCGGGCGAATACGCCAGCGAAAGTGAGGTCATCCGCGATGGTCTGCGCGCGCTGCTGGCGCGCGATAGGGCGGTTGAAAGCTGGCTGGTGCAACAGGTGGGGCCGGCCTACGACGCGCTCAAGGCGGACCCTTCCCGCGCGCTGAGTCCGGACGAAGTTCGCGCGCGACTTGCCGCCGAGCACGCCAAGGCTGGATGAGCCATCGCGTCGTTTTCACGCCGGAAGCTTCCGGGCAGCTTCTGTCCCTGTATGTCTACATTGCGCGCGCGGCATCCCCGACTGTCGCCGCGCACTACACCGACGCCATCGTCGCGTACTGCGAAAGTCTGAATTTCTTCCCGCATCGAGGCATACGGCGTGATGACGTTCGGGCCGGACTGCGCATCACGCATTACCGCAAGCGCGCGGTGATTGCCTTCGCGGTCGATGTCGATCAGGTGTCGATTCTCGGTATCTACTATGGTGGTCAGGATTACGAGGCCATGCTGCGGGATGATCCTGAGGGTGATGTAGAGCCTTGAGCAACCGGGCAAAGACAGGTCTCGGGACTGGTGAGCGAGCAGCGGCTTGATGCGGGTCGCCAGAACAGGGGCAAGGTCAGGATGACGGAAACCGCTTCCGCCCCCCATCACCCCGACGATCCGAAGCGGCAGGCGGGTTTTTGACACCCGTACTTTCCAGTTGGGTCTCGATGCACCACGCAGCAACTGGGCATCACCCTACCCAAGGACATGGCGACGAACCCACCAGCGCGCATGGCCCGCTGGCCGAGGGTCGAGGGCGGCCGCCTGTTTCGGCGTCAGCCTGCCGGCTCATGGGCCGGCCGACCAGTCGAATGTCCTCAGACCCGGCACGTGCGCGAACGCGCGGTCGGCGGTGATGAGGGTGCAGCCCTCGGCGACGGCCTGGGTGGCGATCAACAAGTCCATCGCGGCGAGACTCACGCCATGGGCTTCCATCCGCGTGCGCAGTTCGGCAAAGGTCGCGGCGGTGGAAGATGTCCAGGGCACGATGGGCAGGGCTTGCAAAAAGGTGTCGACCGCACGCGCAAGGCGGTTGGCTTCCGGCCGGCGGCGCACGCCGTAGCGAAGTTCGGCTTCGGTGATGACCGAGAGGCACACGCGCTGTTCGTCCATCGCGGCCAGCAGCACCGGATGCGCGTTGCCGCGTATCAGTGCCGACGCGGCATTGGTGTCGAGCATGCAGGGGCCGAGTGGGGTCATGGCCAGTCGCGCAACTGCGGCGGCGCGCTGTCGCGAGGGATGTCGAAGTCGGCGAATTCCTGCGGGGCTTCGGCAATGAGCGCGTCGCGCAATGCGAGCCAGTCCGAGAAGGTGCGTCTGTACGGGCTCAGGATGACGTCGCCGGTTTCGGGGTCACGCCGGATGCGGACCTCGTCACCTTCGAAGCGGAATTCGGCCGGCAGGCGTACCGCCTGACTTCGGCCGTTCTTGAACAGTTTCGCCGTGGTCATGGGAGGTGTTCTCGATAGGGTATATACGGCGATATATACCACCTGTTGCCGGGCGCTTCAAGTTCTCGCGGTCGGCATTTGTCCGCGGCCGGACCGAGGACGTAAAGGCGGGGCAAACCCGTCAGCGCGAGCAATGAGTGCGGGCAAGGTTCGCGCGCGATTTGCCGTCGAGCACCCCAAGGCTCCGGTGAGCCATCGCGTCGTTTTCACGTTGGGATCCAGCCGAAAAGGTCTGCACCGGTAGCCCCGCAGCGCGCTCTCCGGATTTCCACATCTGACCCGGCACAATAGTGCTTTGCCTTGCCGCGCCCATGCGGCCAGTCTCTGCGACTCACCGTACCGGAGCCCTCACCGCATGACGGAATCCACTTCCGCCCCTCGCCTTTCCGCCACCCCACCCCCCGCCATCGGCCTCAGCGGCGCCGCCCGCGAGCTCTACCGCGCGCTCTGGCTCCACGCCAAGGGCGTGCGGCCGCAGATGCTCGGCGCTGCCGCGCTCCTGTCCGGTGCGCAACTGATGCGCCTCACCATGCCCTGGCTCGCCGCGCAGGCGATCAATGCGCTGCAGCAGGGCGACATGGCGACGGCGGGGCGCTGGATTGCCTATCTGATCGGCATCTATCTGCTGTCCTGGTTGCTGCACGGCCCGGGTCGGCTGCTGGAGCGCAATGTGGGGGTGCGGGTGCGCGTGCGGCTGGCGGATCAGCTTTATGCGCGCATCGCGGCTGCGCCGCTGGCGTGGCGCGACGGGCGGCATTCGGGCGAGCTGCAGCACCGGGTGATGCAGGCCAGCCGGGCGCTGTCCGACTTTGCGCAGAACCAGTTCGACTATCTGCAGAGCGCGTTCAACTTCGTGGGCCCGCTGGTGGCGCTGGCGCTCTTGTCGCGCACCAGCGGGGCGATCGCGATCACCGGCTACGTGATCATTTCTTTCATCATCCTGCGCTTCGACCGCACCCTGATGCAGCTCGCCCGCGCCGAAAACGACGCCGAGCGCCGCTATGCCGCGGCGCTGCTCGACTTCGTCGGCAATGCCGGCACGGTGATCGGCCTGCGGCTGCAGGCGGCGTCGCGCACGCTGCTCGGCCGGCGCATGGACGCGGTGATGGCGCCGCTGCGCCGCGCGGTCATGGTGAATGAAGGCAAGTGGTTCACGGTGGATCTGCTTGGCATGGGGCTCACCTGGATATTGGTCGTGGTCTATGTCGTGCAGACGCGCCAGCCGGGGCAGGCGGTGCTGCTGGGCACCGTGTTCATGATCTATCAGTACGCGCAGCAGGCGGCCGGCGTGGTCGGCTCGATGGCGTCGAACTTCCAGAGCTTCGCGCGCATGCACACCGACTACGGCAGCGCCGAGCCGATCTGGGCGGCGCCAGCCGACCCCGACGCGACCGTGCCCGCCGTGCTGCCCGATGCGCCGTGGCAGACGCTGGCACTGCGCGGCGCCACCTGGCGCTATGGCGACGACGCGCGCGGCGGCTTGCATGGCGTGGATCTGGAATTGCGGCGCGGCGCGCGGGTCGCACTGATCGGCCCGAGTGGCGGCGGCAAGAGCACCTTGCTGCGCACGCTGGCCGGGCTTTATCCGCCGCAGCACGGCGAATTGCTGCGCGACGGCGTCGCGGTGCCGTGGGCCGAACTGCGCACGCTGGCCACGCTGATCCCGCAGGAAGCCGAGGTGTTCGAAGCCAGCGTGGAAGAAAACCTCACCTTCGGCCAGCCGGCCGACGCCGCGGCGCTCACGTCGGCCATGCATACCGGTGTGTTCGACGAGGTGCTCGAGCGCCTGCCCGACGGGCTGCACAGCGGCCTGAGCGAGCGCGGCGGCAATCTGTCGGGCGGCCAGCGTCAGCGGCTGGCGCTGTCACGCGGCGCGCTGGCGGCGCAGGGCAGTTCGCTCTTGCTGCTCGACGAACACACCAGCGCGCTCGATCCGCTCGCCGAGGGTCGTGTGTTCGACCGCATCGTCGCCGCGTTCCCGTCGGCCTGCATCGTCGCGTCGGTGCATCGCCCCAGCCTGCTCGCGCGCTTCGACACCGTCGTCGTGGTGGAAGGCGGGCGCGTGGTCGACGCCGGCCCGCGGGATGAGGTGCTGGCGCGGCGCACGCACTGAGCGGCACTGTGCAGCCAGCGCGGGCTGCTGGAAATGCGGCCCGATGCTGTCCATGCGGCGGCGATGCCCGCTGCACCTGCCTCAGGGCGAGAGCGGGCGCAGCCGCATGCGCTTGACCCGGCCTGCGGCGTCGAACTGGATCACGGTTTCGCTGCGGCCGCGCATGTCCTGCAGCAGATCGAGCGCGGAGAGCAGGTCGCCGACCACCGGAATCCAGTCGGCCATCGGCGGCGTGAGGTCGGCGTCCCCATAGACCCAGACCAGGGTGTCGGCGTCGCCGCCGACTTCGTCCGGTTCGCCCAGGGCCTTGCGCACGTCCTCGCGCGACGACTGGCCGGGCACGATCGTGGGGGCCGGCCCGGTGACGGTGGTGCAGCCGCACAGGGCGAGTACGAGCAAACCCGGCAGCAGGCGCCGCTTTGCGTACGCCACGGGCTTCATGGTGCGACAGCTTCGCGCGCCACCGCGTCGATGGCGTCTGCCACGTCCTGCGGGACTTCGCGCTGCAGGTAGTGGCCGGAATCCCACACCACCTGCAGGCCGGGGCTGTCGAGGCGGCGCAGCCAGTCGAGCCGCAGGCGGCCGAGCATCGCCCGGTAGTGTGCATTCTCCAGCGGGCCGGGGCGGTCCGACACCAGGATGCGGGTCGGGCGGTGCAGCGGTGCGCGCTCGTCCAGGCTGTCCAGACACGCGGCCTGGGCATCGAACTCGGCGCGCGCGGTGTCGCTGAAGGCCAGCGTGCGCATGGCGCGCAGCGCGGTCGCCAGGCCGGGCGCCTCCTGCTGCATCGTGGCCCAGTGCGCCGGGTGGGTCGGATCGAGCAGCACCAGACCGCCGGTTTCGACAGGGTGGCGACGCGCGAATACATATTGGTAGAGCCCGCCGAGCGAGTGGCCGACCAGCAGCCAGGGCGGCGCGATGCCGGCTTGCACGAGCCGGTCGCGGGTTTCGTCGGCGACGGTGCAGGGGTCGCGCGGTGCGGTGGTGGGTGCGCTGGCGCCATAGCCCGGCCGGTCGATGCGCACCACGCGGTAATGCCGTTCGAGCAGGGGCCGCAGCGCGTCCCAGACCTGCGCGTCGTCGCCCAGCCCGCTCTGCAGCACCACGGTGCGCGTGCCCGCGCCGCTGACCTGCAGGGTCGGCCCGTCGGGCCGCGCCTCCGGTGCCGCCAGCAGACACAGCGCGGCAAGCAGGCCGGCCTTCACTGCGCGCGCTCCAGCGTCATGCCCGAGTAGCGCACCCGGAGACCGTCTTCGCTCAGTTCGGCCACTTCGCCGCCGGAGGCGAGCACGCCGAGCACTTCGACCCGTCGTGCATCGAGGCGCCGCAACGGCACCGCCGGCGCATCGTTGCCGCCCACGGCGTGCAGCACGCTGCGCGACAGCAGCACGCCGGCGTCCTCGAACACCTCGACATGGTCGATGAGGGCGGCTTCCGGCGTGCCGGCCAGCGGCCGCCAGCGCCCGGTCAGCGCTGGGGCGGAGCCGCTGCCTTCGGGCCGCATGCGCTCTCCCGCCAGCAGCGCACCGCCCTCGGCATGCGCGACCAGCACGTCCCGGCCGGCGATCTGGCGGCGCTCCAGCGCGATCTCGCCGAGGCGCCCGATGGGCACAGGCAGCAGCCCGAGCAGCCGGTAGCGCAGCCCGGCGCGACCCTGGTTGTCGGGGATCAGTTCGAAGCGGGTGCCGGCCAGGTCGGCGTGCAGGCGCTCGCCGTCTCGGCTCACCCGCACATGTCCGGCCAGCGTGCTGTAGTCGCCCGGCCAGACTTCCAGCTCTTCCGGTCGCCAGGGCTGTTCGCGTGCGGCAAAGAGGGCGGGCGAAGCGGCGCGCGGTCCGTTTCGCGCTTCGAGGAACAGTTCCAGCGCGTAGGCGGCCGCGGCATGCACGGTCGGCCCGGCTCCCGCGCTGTTGCTGGCGACGATGACGCCCAGGCGCTGCGCGGGCAGCGCGATCAGGCGGCTGCTGAAGTGCAGGGTGGCGCCGTCGTGCTGGATGAGCGGCCCGGCGCCGCCCGGGCTGTCGCTTCCCGGCATGTTGAGCAGCCACCCGAGGCCCATCCGCAGGTCGAGGTCCAGCGGGTTGCCGGCGTACTGCGCCTGCTGCATCGCGCCGCGCACCGCCTGCGGCAGCCGGCGGTCTTCCGGATCGAGCGCGGCGATCATGAAGCGGCTCATGTCGAGCACGCTGGCGTTCAGCCCGCCGGCGGCGATGTCGCGCAGCGCCATTTCGGGCACCACGCGACCGTCGCGGTGGGCGCGGGCGGCGGCGTCGGGCAGCGCGGCGGTGACGCTTGCGGTGTGCATGCCGAGCGGGCCGAGCAGCGTGCGTTCGAGGTGGGTGGCGTAGTCCTCTCCGCTGACCTGTTCGACCGCGAGCCCGAGCAGGGTGAAGCCGAGGTTGGAATAGCTGAACACCTGACCCGCCGGGTAGGCGGTGTCGATGCCGGCCAGCGTCGGCAGCACGCTGTGCATGGGCGCCACCGTGTCGCCCCACATGCCGCCGGTCAGGTCGCGCGGCAGGCCGGCGTGATGGCTCATGAGCTGGCGCGCGGTGAAGGCGACCGGCGCGCCGCCGGCATGGCGGTCGCGCATCTGCAGGGCGGGCAGCACGGCGGCGAGCGGCGCGTCCGGATCGATCCGCCCCGCTTCGGCCAGCCGCATCGTGGCGGTGGCGGTGAACAGCTTGGTGATCGAGCCCATGCGGTACACCGTGTCCGGTGTGGCGGGCTGGCGGGCGTTCGCGTCGGCCCAGCCGGCACCGTGCGCCCACACCACGCGCGGGCCGTCGACCACGGCGATGCTCAGGCCGGTGATGCCTTCGCTGCGCATGCGATGGGCGAGCCAGGCTTCCATGTGGCGGACGACGGCGGCATCGTCGCCGGCGGCCAGCGCCGACGGGCGGGCCGGTGCGCCGGCGCAGGCGGCCAGCAGTTGCGACAGCGCAAGCAGCAAGCCGGTGAGACGGAGTGGGGTACGGGTCATGTCGGGGGTTCTCATGCATCGGGAGTCGCCAGCATGCCGAACGCTTCCTTCAGGAAAGCCAAAGACGCCCTTCCCGCCGGGTGCCGCGAAAGATAGTCTGCGCCGGTTCCGGGTGGAGACGCGGCCACAGCGCATGCACATACTGATCGTCGAGGATGATGTCGGACTGGGGCCGGCCATGATGGCGGCCCTCAAGGCCGAAGGCTGTTCCAGCGTCTGGCTGCGCCGGCTGGCCGACGTGCCGCCGCTGGCCGATCTGGCGGTCGACTGCGTGCTGCTCGACCTGTCGCTGCCGGACGGCGACGGGCTGGCGCTGCTCAGGCGCTGGCGCGCCCGCGGCGAGGTCACGCCGGTCATCGTGGTGACGGCGCGCGGCGCGCTCGACGAGCGTCTGGTCGGGCTGGACACCGGCGCCGACGACTTCATCGTGAAGCCCTTCGCCATGCCGGAGCTGATGTCGCGCTTGCGCGCGGTGACCCGGCGCAGCGCGCGCCAGGCCAGCGACCTGTGGCAGGTCGGCGGCCTGCAGGTGGCGCCGCGTGCGCATCGCGCCTGGCTCGATGGCGTTGAACTCGACCTGTCGCCGCGCGAGTTCCAGTTGCTGCTCGAACTGGCGCGCGAGCCGGGGCGGCCGGTGTCCAAGGGCGAACTGGGCGTGCGCCTGGCGCCGCTGGGCGATCCGCTCGACGGCGCCACCATCGAAGTCCACCTGTCGAATCTGCGGCGCAAGATCGGCGCGGCCCGGATACGCACGCTGCGTGGCGTCGGCTATCTGCTGGAGGAGGCATGACCCTGGGACTGCGACCGTCGCTCACCGGGCGTGTGGTGCGCGCGTTGCTGTGCGCTTTCGCGCTGGTCTGGGCCGCGCTGGTGGCCCGCGACTTCGTCGACTACCTCGCCTATGACGACGATCCGTCGCCGCTCGGCACGCTGGCCGAGGCGGTGCTGCAGTCGCTCGAATCGCTGGACGACGCTTCGGTGCGCATCGCGCTCGCAGCCTCCGACCGCCAGTACAACCAGTTGCGCCGGCAGTCGCCGCTGCCCACCGAACTGCGTCCGCTGCTGTTCGTGGCCGGGCGCGCCGGACAGCCGCCGGTCTATCGTTCGCCCGGGCTCGCCGGTGCGCACGAGGGCTGCGACGGCACGCCGGCCCGCACCGAGACCGAACTTGCGGGTCAGCGCTACTGGCGGGCGGAGCGCAGTGCCGGCGGCTGGTGCGTGGTGGCGCTCGAACCGGTGCTGGAAGCCGGCACCGTGCTTCGCCTGATCAACGCCACGCTGCTGCAGCCCATGGCGATCGCGCTGCCGCTCATCCTGCTGCCCTTGTGGCTGACCGTGCGCAGCGGTCTGGCACCGCTGCGCCGTTTTGCCGAGCGGGTCAGGCGGCGCGCGCCGGACGACCTGTCGCCGCTCGACGTCGATCTGCGACACGCCGAACTGGCGCCGCTCGGCGAGGCCTTCGACGCGCTGCTTGCGCGTGCCCGTGCCAGCATCGAGCGTGAGCGCAGCTTCGTGCAGGACGCCGCCCACGAATTGCGGACACCGCTGGCCGTCATCGCGGCCGAGGCGCACGCGCTGACCGGTGCGACCGACGCCGCTGCAAGTCTGCGCGCGCAGCGCGGGCTCGAAGCGGCCGTCGCGCGCGCCTCGCATCTGGTCGGCCAGTTGCTGCGCCTGGCCACGCTGGAAAGCCGGGGCGACGGCAACCCGCCCGCCGCCTGCGATGTGGTGGCGCTGCTGCGCGAGGTGCTGATCGCGGCACTGCCTGCGGCGAACGCACGCCGGGTCGACATCGGACTGGACGGCCCGGATGCGCTGCACGCACACCTGGATGCGGGCGCCCTGCACTCGGTGGTGGATAACCTGGTGCGCAACGCGGTGGCCTACGGTCGCGAGGGCGGGCGGGTGGACATCGTGCTCAGGCAGATCGGCGATACCTTGCAGCTTGACGTGGCCGACGACGGCCCCGGCCTCGATCCGGCGCTGCAGCCGCACCTGTTCGAGCGCTTCCGCCGCGGCGCCGGCACGTCGGCGCCGGGCGCCGGCCTTGGCCTGGCCATCGTGCGCGAAGCCGTGCGGCGTCTCGGCGGGCACATCGCGCTGGCGGCCGGTCTGGACGGACGGGGCACCGGATTCCGCGTCACCGTGCCCTTCGTGGCGGCTCGACCGACCTGAAGTGCGGCCACATCAGCGCGGCGGCGAAGCCGGCCGAAAACAGCTTATGCCGCCGAACAGCAGTGCGACCAGCAGAAGGCTGAGGCTTTCGAGCATGGGGTGTCCCGTGTGGCGAGGTCTGACCGTGTGCTATCGGGAAGAGGGGTGAAGTTGCGCTACAGGCGGCGCAGGGCAGTTCGCTGCTGTTGCGCGACGAGCCCTCCAGCGCGGTCGACCCGCTAGCCGGGGGGCGCGTGTTCGACCGCATCGTCGCCGCGTTCCCGTCGGCCTGCATCGTCGCGTCAGTGCATCGCCCCAGCCGGCTGGCGCGCTTCGATACCGTCGTCGTGGTGGAAGGCGGGCGCGTGGTCGATGCGGGGCCGCGGGACGAGGTGCTGGCGCTGCGGGTGCATTGAATGGCTGCTCCGTGGTGTGGCATCTGTCGGGTGGCCTCGATATGAAGTCGATGCGCGCGATGATTGGGTGGGGGTGTTGGGCATCGCTGCGCTCACCCCAACCTGCGGGTGTACGCGGGCGGTGGTTTGTCGGGCGGCGCGTTGCGACCGGGATTCTGGCGGGCGGCGGTTCGGTGCGGGCGTCGGGCATCGTTGCGCTCGCCCTGCCAACGGATACGTCGCCCTTGTAGGTTGGGGTGAGCGCAGCGATGCCCAACAACGGGCTCTGCCCGGGGGCTGCCCGTTGGGCCAGTCAAGGAGCTGGCCGCCCCGCGCGCAGCAACTGGCGCAGCCGGGGTTGCACGCGACTGGCGCACCGGCATCGATCCGCGCCTCAAGGCCTCTGTCGCGTG
The DNA here is from genome assembly GCF_024580155.1 of Methyloversatilis sp. XJ19-13. Taxonomy (NCBI): domain Bacteria; kingdom Pseudomonadati; phylum Pseudomonadota; class Betaproteobacteria; order Nitrosomonadales; family Sterolibacteriaceae; genus Methyloversatilis; species Methyloversatilis sp. XJ19-13. The sequence continues at coordinate 15,283 of NZ_JANINH010000024.1, forward strand.
GCGTTGAATGNCGTTGGGCCAGTCAAGGAGCTGGCCGCCCCGCGCGCAGCAACTGGCGCAGCCGGGGTTGCACGCGACTGGCGCACCGGCATCGATCCGCGCCTCAAGGCCTCTGTCGCGTGGCGTTGAATGTGTTCAAGGCGGGGCCGCCCGTTCAATCTGCGCCCTTGCCACGTCCCATGAGGTGGCCCAATCCAGTGTCCTTTGCGGCATGTCGTTCAGTTTCATGATGATGTCGGTCAGGTTGCATGAGCCCAGCCCGCCCTCTGCTTCGACGATCACCGTGTAGCAGCGGATCAGGTCGTTCATCGAACCCAGCGTCTTGCGGCAGTCGGTCTTGCCGAACAGACCCGTGTGATAGGGCGCCAACGTTCGCGCGATGGTGCCGCTGTCGAGCCCTTTCATCGACAGCAACTGCTGCAGGCCGGCCAGGAACATGTCGGGCAAGGTTTGGGCGTTCAGCTGCCGCCGGCCCTGATGGAGCACGAAGGACAGCAGCGTTGATTCGCTCATGAACAGGAGGAACTGAGTCTTCCCGATCGGAAACCGATGGACATACCAGTGCCCAAGTGGCGCATTGCTGGTCTGGACATCTGCCAGTTGCGGCTTGCGCAGCCCGATCGCCTTCTGGACTTCAGCGGTGCACTTCAGGATCAGCATGAGTCAGGGTACTGCTTCAATAAGCAGGCTATCGGTCCTTGTCATGGCGGACCGGCAGCACACTTCTTGCATCCACCCTCCCGGATCGGCCCGAATGTCCGCCGGGGCGCACGGCCGCAGTCTCTTTGCTGCGTTTGTCGCTGCACTTGCGACATTCGCGTCGTCTTGCGTGCGCGAGGTGTGGAATGGACAGGATCGGCATCTTCTTCGGAACGGAAACGGGCACCACGCGGCTGGTGGCCAAGAAGATCCACGCCCGGCTGGGCGACGAAGTGGCGGCGAAGCCGCTGAACGTGAACCGGATCGAGCCGGCGGATCTGCTGCGCTACAACGCGCTCATCCTCGGCACGCCGAGCTACGGCGTGGGCGACATGCCCGGCCGCTCGGCCGGTTGCCTGGAGGCGAACTGGGAAGAGTTCCTGGCGAAGATGCCGGCCGACGCCGATCTGAGCGGCAAGCGCATCGCGCTGTACGGCCTGGGCGCGCAGGAGCGCTATGCCGAACGCTTCGCCAGTTCGCTGCGCCGGCTGCACGATGTACTCGTGGACTACGGCGCCGAAATCATCGGCGGCTGGCCCACCGAGGGCTACACGTTCGAGCACTCGGCGTCGGTGGTCGATGGCCGCTTCGTCGGTCTGGTGATCGATCAGCGCACGCAGGGTATGTACACCGACGAGCGGCTCGATGCCTGGGTCGATCTGGTGAAGCCGCTGCTGCTGGAGAAGTTGCAGCAAGCGGCGTAAGCGCGGGACGTTTTCCGTTTGACCGGCACACGCGGCCGGGCCCCAGGCCGGTCGCGGTCGCCCGCGGGAGGATTTTCGCGCGGTTCGTGACCAGCCACTTCCTGTACGGCCTCCGAAGCACTCACCTTTGGCCGGTGGTGGCGATACCATACTCTCCGGTCATCGGTCGATGTTGGAGGCATGGCGCGAAATGAGGCATGGGGCACCAGGCGGCGCGTATTCCATTGGAGCGGTGCGGTGAGCCTGCGTGCCCGCATTCTGCTGCTCGTGCTGGTGGCTTCGCTGCTGCCGCTGCTGGCCATGGTGTGGCTGCTGCTGGAGAATCGAGAGGCGACGGTGATGCAGGCGCGCGAACAATTGGTGCAGCGCGCCGAAACCATCGCCAGTGATCTGGACGACAAAATCGCCGGCACCGCGCAGTTGCTGTTCGGTCTGGGGCGCGTGCCCATCGTCGGCAGCGATGACAAGGACGCTTGTTCGGGCTTCCTTGCCGACGTGCTGAAGGAGCACCCGCAATACACCGGCCTGCTGACCATCAAACCCGACGGCACCCTGCACTGTGATTCGCTGCGCAGCGGCCGTCAGCTCAATCTGACCGATCGGGGCTATTTCCGGCAGGCGCTGCGGTCGACGGGGCCGGTGGTCGAGCCGGTGATCGGTCGACTGACCGGAAAGAGCGTGCTGCAGATTGCCTATCCGGTGCGCGCCGCTGACGGCACGTTGAGCTACATCCTGCTGGCATCGCTCGACATGGATGCCTACATTCGCGCGGTGAGCCAGACGCTTCCCTACAGGCGCATGCACTTCCAGATATGGAATCAGGATGGATCCATCATCATGGCGAGCCCTGACCCGGGCCGGGACGTGCTGGATGTGAGTGCCGACCTGCGGCGTTTCATGCTTTCGCCGGATGCCGGTGCGGTCGCGACACTGGGCGCGGATGCCACGGCCAGCATCTGGGTCAAGGGCTCGCTGCCGCGGTCGCGCGACGCCGGGCTGCGTCTGGCGCTGAACGTTCCCGAAGCGGAACTCAACGCCCGCATCGACGGCCAGTTCGAACGCGCCATGGGCGTGCTTGTCGCACTGTCACTGCTGGTATTCGGGGTGGCAGCCGTGCTCGGTGAATTCGCCGTGCGGCGCCAGACCATGCGCCTGATGCACGCGATTTCGCGCGTCGACGCCGGTGACTACAGCCCGGCCGCTGGTGCAGTCTATCCGCGCGGCGAACTGGGCCAGGTGATGCAGGCGCTTGACCGCATGGTCGCTTCGCTGGAGCGCCAGCGGCAGGAGATCGCGCACAAGACCGAGGCGCTGCAACGCCAGGCCCGCATCGATGCGCTCACCGGTCTGGCCAACCGCCACATGCTGACCGAGCGGCTCGATCAGGCGCTGTCGTGGGCGCGGCGCTCGGGTCGCGTCGCCGGTGTGCTGCTGCTGGATCTCGATCGTTTCAAGATGGTGAACGACAGCCTCGGGCACAGTCAGGGCGATGCACTGCTGCAGACGGTGGCCGGTCGGCTGCAGCAGTGCGTGCGCGAGGACGATACCGTCGCCCGGCTCGGCGGTGACGAGTTTGTCGTCGTGCTGGCCGACATGGCCGATGTCGCCGACATCGTACCGGTGGCAACCAAGATTCTGGCTGCGCTGGCCGAACCGGTTGCGGTCGGGCCGCAGGCGCTGTCGGTCAGCACGAGCGTCGGCATCGCCGTCTATCCGCGCGATGGCGCAACGGCGGACGCGCTGCTGCAATATGCCGACACGGCGATGTATCGTGCGAAGGATCGGGGCGGCAACGCGATTGCCTTCTTTGCCCCCGACATGATGCAGGCGATGGTCGATGGCCTGCAGATCGAAGCGGGCCTGCGTCACGCGCTCGAAAACGGTGAATTGCGCCTGCACTTCCAGCCGATCATCGATGTCCGCAGCGGCCGGGTCAGCTCGGCGGAGGCTCTGGTGCGCTGGATGCGTCCGCAGCAAGGCCTTGTGCCGCCGATCGAATTCATTCCGATCGCCGAAGAAACCGGGCTGATCGTGCCCATCGGCGACTGGGTACTGCGCGAAGCGTGCCGGCACGCACGTGCCTGGCAGGCGGTCGGCCTGGGCCACATCCCGGTGGCCGTGAATCTGTCAGCTCGTCAGTTCAGGGTGCCGTCACTCGACGACGCCGTCGCGCAGGCGCTTCAGGACAGCGGCTGCCCGGCATCGCTGCTGCAGCTCGAAATCACCGAAAGTTTGATCATGGAACAGGTCGATCAGGCGCTGTCGACCATGCACCGCCTGACGGCTCTGGGTGTGCAGCTGACGATTGATGATTTCGGCACCGGTTATTCGTCGCTCAGCAAGCTCAAGCAGTTCCCGTTCAGCAAGCTCAAGATCGACCGCAGCTTCGTGCAGGAGATACGTGCCGATGCCGACAACGTTCTGGTGGATGCCATCATTTCGCTGGCCAGGAATCTCGGGTTGCGCACGGTGGCCGAAGGCGTCGAAACCGCGGAACAGGCCGCCTATCTCGCGGCGAGAGGCTGTGACGCGTACCAGGGCTTCCTGTTTTCCCGCCCGTGCGACCCCGAAGCCTTCCTTCAGGTGGTGTTCCAGCGCAACGCGGCAGCGCAGCCGGGTGATGTTCCGGTGACCCTGTAAGCCCGGCGTGGTGGTCCCGCAGTTCGGGGTGAGCGCAGCGGCGCCCGACAACGGTCTCGGCCCGCTTGCTACGACCGGCCCTTGAGCCAGTCGAAGGTGCTAGCCATTTCGGCCGGGCTGACGTCGTCGATCTGGGCGTCGGCGAACACGTCTTCACCGGCACGCCAAGCGGCCTCGCTTTCGGGTTGCGACAGGGCCAGCATCAGCGCGTGGTTCAGTTCGTAGGCGCCCCACGCGTAGCCGGCGTCGCGCAGTGCGGCCTGCAGCGCGTTCTGAACCAGGCTGCGCACCATCCGGTGCGCCACGGAATACGGGATGTCGTCGACCTGACCGCGGGCGGCAAACGAACAGGCGTGGCGGTCATGCGAGGCGTGGCCGCGGCAGGCCAGCGGTCGGGCCGGGTAGATGGCGCAGGCACCGTCGTCGTCGACGAAAGGACAGGGGCTTTGCAGCGTCACCCGCCGTGCTTCGCTTTCGAAGCGGGTGCGCGCGTCGGCTTCGGCGATGCGCTGCACGACGCGCCGGCACATCGCCGGGTTGCTGGCCATCAGATGGCGCGCGACATGCAGCACCTCGGGCGCGGTGGCCGTGACGCGCAGCGTGCAGCAGGTGGAGCATCCCCGGTCGCAGGCGACCGGGGCACCGGCGTCGAGCCGCGCCTGCAGCGCCTGTTCGAAGCCGTCGAAGGCCTCGTCGAGCAGATGCGACAGCAGCGCTTCATCGTCGTTGCGCGCGTCGAGTATCTGCGCGAAAGCCGCATGCCGGGCGCGGAAGAAGCGCAGGTTGTCGTCGTCGTGTGCCATGCCGTGCCGCTCCGTCCGCAGAATCCCAGCGTCGCACTCTAGGGATGAGGACTGCGGCAGCGGTTGACGCATCGCAAACGATGTCGATGCAGCAGCATCCGACGCTCAGCCGAGCAGGGTTTTCGCGACCAGCCCGACCACCGCGCATCCCGCGATCACGTGCATCACGTTGCGCTTGTAGCGGAACAGCGCCACCGCGGCGCCGGCGGCGATCAGCGCCGATATGGCGTCGAAGCGGCCGTCGAAGCCGTCCGGCCACAGCACGTGGTAGCCGAAGAACAGCGCCAGATTGACGATGACGCCGACCACGGCGGCGGTGATGGCGGTCAGCGGCGCGGTGAATTTCAGGTCGTCGTGGGTCGACTCGACCAGCGGGCCGCCGGCCAGGATGAACAGGAAGGACGGCAGGAAGGTGAACCAGGTCACCAGCGTCGCGGCGACTGCGCCGGCCAGGAACAGGCCGTCCGGGCCGAACATCGCCCGCATGTCGTCGCTGAGGTAGCCGCCGACGAAGCCGACGAAGGCCACCACCATGATCAGCGGGCCGGGCGTGGTTTCGCCGAGCGCCAGGCCGTCTATCATCTGCGTCGGGGTCAGCCAGCCGTAGTGCCCGACCGCGCCCTGATACACATAGGGCAGCACCGCGTAGGCGCCACCGAAGGTGAGGAGTGCGGCCTTCGTGAAGAACCACGCCATCTGCGTCAGCGTGTGGCCCCAGCCGAACACCATCGTCAGCAGCGCCATCGGAATCACCCACAGCAGCGCACCGATGATCGCCACGCGCGCCAGCCGCGTCCAGCGGAAGCGCGCGTGCTCGGGCGTCGGTGTGTCGTCGTCGATCAGCGCCGGGCCGAATGACTTGAGCGCCTTGCCGTGGCCGCCACCGGCGCTGAACTTCCCGGGCGCGACGCGGCCGCCGACATAACCGATCAGCGCCGCCGCAGCTACGATGGCCGGAAAGGGTACGTTGAGCGCGAAGATGGCGACGAATGACGCGCCGGCGATCGCCCACATCCAGTTGTTCTTCAGCGCGCGTGAGCCGATGCGATGCGCCGCCTGCAGCACGATGGCGGTGACCGCCGGCTTGATGCCGTAGAACAGCCCGGCCACCAGCGGCACGTCGCCGAACGCGATGTACACCCACGACAGCGCGATCAGGATGAACAGCGACGGCAGCACGAACAGCACGCCGGCAATGATGCCGCCCCAGGTCCGGTGCATCAGCCAGCCGATATAGGTTGCGAGCTGCTGCGCTTCCGGGCCGGGCAGCAGCATGCAGTAATTGAGCGCATGGAGGAACCGGCGTTCGGATATCCAGCGCCGGTTCTCGACCAGCTCCTGATGCATGATGGAAATCTGCCCGGCCGGTCCGCCGAAGCTGATGAAGCCGAGCTTGAGCCAGAACAGGAAGGCGTCGCCGAACGGTACGGTCGGGGCGGGGCGGGGGGGGGCGGCAGTGTCGGGCAGCGGCATGGTGAGCGTGGTCAGTGCGGTGGCGCGGGGCGGCAGCGTCGGATGCAGAGTGTGGACGGAAATCGCCCGGGTTTTTCGTGGGAGCGGCGAGCGGTGAGGCTTTTTGTGGGAGCGGCTCCCACACGATGCCGTGCCCCGAGCGTACCGCAGCTTCGTGACGGTGCGCCGCAGCGAAGCTGCAGCATCCGCGCAACACCCGCCCCCTGACGGACGCCGTGCAAAGCGCTATCCTGCCGCCAGTTTTTTGCTGCCAGGCGATAGATCATGTCCCAGCCCTCCTTGTCCGTTCCGGTCGATGCCGCCCCGAACGACTCCGCGCCCGATACCACGATGCTGCGTGCCGTGAAGGCGAGTGCGCTGCAGACGTCGCCGTTCGAGCATATATATATGCAGAACGTGTTCTCGCCCGGTTTCTACGAGCGGCTGCTCAAGCTGATTCCGGCGCGCGAGCGCTTCCACGATCTGCGCCACAAGGACGCGATGCGCGCCGACGGCAGCAGCGCCCGGCGGCGGATGTATCTGTACCCGGAACACCTGTGGCGGCTGCCGGCCGAGCAGCGCGCGCTGTGTGGGTCGATCTCGCGCGTGCTGCGCTCGCGCGACATGCAGGATGCCTTCAAGCTCAAGTTCAGACAGTCGCTCGAAACCCGCTTCGGCCGCAGCATCGACCAGATCGATCTGTACCCCATACCCATCCTGGTGTGCGACCTGCCCGGCTATCAGATCGGCATCCACGCCGACGTGATGGCCAAGGCCATCACCGTGCAGTTCTATCTGCCGAGGGACGCCTCGCAGCGCCACATCGGCACGGTGTTCCACTACGGCCGCACCGGCCCCGAGGCGGAAAAGACCATCGCGATGGATTTCATGCCGGCCAGCGGCTACGCCTTCGCCGTGATGGAGCGAGAAAGCTGGCACAGCGCGCGCCGCACCACCGAAGCGGACGGCGAGCGCCGGACCCTCATGCTGACCTACTACGTGCAGGACACGCCCAAGGCCTGGTTCAAGCGCCGCTGGGATCGCTTCCGCACCTTCTTCGGCCTCGGTCCGAAGGGCTGACCAAAGGGCGCGCCCGCGCCTGCCCACCTGAGACACCTGTAGCCTCTGCGCGCTGAGACGTTCGTCTCACCCTTCCGCGCCCGCCTGTTTCAGGATTAACCCCTTGTGATTTGGGGAAGTTCCCCCGCCTTGATCGCAAAGGATTTTTTCCCCTGCGGTGCCGTCATTCCCGGCCCGCGCGCTTTTGGCATGGATGATGCAGTTCTCCTCCCGCGCGTTGTCGCCGGATGCCGCTGTGCGCATCCGAAAAAAACGGAGGAGAACCCATGAACAAGCAAACCGGTCGCCTTGCCGGACCACTCCTGACCTGCCTGGTCGCGATGTTCGGCCTGAACGCCGCCGTGCAGGCCGAAGATCCGGAACCGCCGCTCGGCGTGAACGTGCTCGAAGCCACCTTCAAGTGGCGTCCGAACTACGTCAGCGACGACATGCTCATCCACGCCGACAAGGACGCCAACAACTGGCTGCATTACGGCAAGGACTATCAGGGCTGGCGCTTTTCGCAGCTCGGACAGGTGACGCGCGACAACGTGAAGAAGCTGGTGCCGAAGTGGAATCTGTCATTCGGCGTCAATGACGCACAGGTCAGCCAGACCACGGTGGTGAATGGCCGCATCTACGTGACCGCCAGCCAGAACAAGGTGTTCTCGCTCGATGGTTCGACCGGTCGCATGATCTGGAAGTACGAGCGCTCGCTGCCCGGCGACCTCGGCCCGCGCCTGTGCTGCGAAGCGGTGAATCGTGGTGTCGCGGTGTACAAGGACATGGTGTACATGGCCACGCTCGATACGCATATCGTCGCGCTGAACAACACCACCGGCCGCGTCGTGTGGGAAAAGAAGATGGGCGACTACACCAGCGGCGAAATCTACACGTCGATGCCACTGGTGGCCGACGGCAAGATCGTGGTCGGCAATTCGGGCAGCGACGTCGGCGGCAATGTCGGCAAGATCACTGCGCTCGATCCGGATACCGGCGAAATCGTCTGGCAGACGCTGACCCGGCCGAACAGCGCGAGCGATCCGCATGCCGCAACATGGGCCAACGACTCGTGGCGCACCGGTGGCGCGTCCGCCTGGCTGACCGGCAACTACGAAGCCAAGACCAACACGATCTACTGGGGTGTCGGCAATCCGACGCCCGACTTCGATCCGTCGGTGCGCAAGGGCGACAACCTGTACAGCAACTCGACGCTGGCGATGGACGCGAAGACCGGCAAGATCAAGTTCCACTTCCAGTACACACCGAACGACGCCTGGGACTACGACGGCAACAACGAAACCATCCTGGTCGACGACGAAAAGGGTCGCAAGGTGTGGCTGCACGGTGACCGCAACGGCCACCTGTACTCGATCGATCGCACCAGCGGCAAGTGCAACTGGGTGGTGCCGATCGCGCGCGTCAACTGGGTGACCGGCTTCAAGGACAACTGCCGCCCCATCGTCAATCCGGACAAGGTGCCCGGCTACGACAAGATCACCACCGACATCGCGCCGATTCTCGACGGCGGCAAGGAATGGCACCCGGCGGCCTACAGCCCGCAGACCAAGCTGCTCTATGTGCCCTACATCGACAGCTCGATGGACATCCAGGCCAAGAAGATGGAATGGAAGCGCGGCGAGTGGTTCCTGTCGTCCAAGGTGCTGAAGGCCAACCCCTATACCGGCGGCATCAAAGCGTTCAACGCCACCACCGGCGAACAGGTGTGGTCGCGTCCGCAGAGCACACCGGCCACCAGCGGCCTGCTGGCGACTGCCGGCGGCATCGTGTTCTCGGGTGATGCCGAAGGCTTCTTCTCGGCCATGCGCGACGACTCGGGTGAAACGCTGTGGCGCTTCAACGTAGGCACCGGCATCCACGGCAACCCGACCACCTTCACGGTCGACGGCAAGCAATACGTCGCCATCGTGTATGGCCCGGGCGGCGGCAGCCTCTGGCCGCTGGTCTACGGCGAGCTGTTCAAGCAGCAGAACCGCGGCGGCGGAATGATGGTGTTCGGTCTTGCGGACTGAACGCATGACGCGCAGCGCGGCACGTTCATTGCGATGCCTGCTCGGGTTGCTGGCGTGTGCAGCGCTGCCGGTGTCGGCCGGCGGCGCACCCGCCCCGCTCGGTGTGTGCGTGGTCGAACAGAATCCGCCGTTCTCATCGCGCTCGCTTGCACCGGCCGGTGTCGATGTGGACGTCGCGCAGGCCGTCGCGGCGCGCGTTGGCCGCACGGTGCAGTGGCAGTGGATCACGCTGCAGGCACGCGGCGGTCTCGGCCGTGCGCTGAAGGAGTCGATTCAGGCCGGCGGCTGCGAACTGTTCGCCGGCATGCCGGTGACCGACGGTGGCGACGACGATCTGTCGGCACGCGGGCTGGTGGCGTCGCAGCCCTATGTGTCGGTCGGCTACGTGCTGCTGACGCCGACGGCCAGCGCGATCGGATCGATGGCCGGGGTGGGTGCGCAGAAGATCGGCGCGGTCACCGCCACGCCGGCTGATCTGTACCTGCTGGCCGGCGGCTTCAACCGCTCGCCGTTCGCCGGCAGCGCGGCGCTGCTGGACGCGCTGGCGAAAGGCCAGGTCGGCGCCGGTCTGCTGTGGGCCGGACGGGTGGCGGGTGATGCATTGCCCGCGGGTGTGGTCGTGCGCGAGGCGCTTCAGGCGCCGGCGCTGCAGACCCGCTTTGTCATGGTCAGCCGGCGCAGCGATACGGCGTTGACCGGTGCGGTCGACGCGGCACTCGGCGCGCTGCAGGCCGATGGCTCGCTCGACGCGATCGCCGCGCGGAACGGAGTGCCGACCGGCAGGCAGCAGGGCGGCAGATGATGGAGATGTACCGGCCACGCGGGCGCTGTCTGCCCGCGGGCTGCAATAAAAAGGAGTGGCAGATGATTCGATACACAGCACGGTGTGTGCTGCTGATGGCGCTGGCTGGCAGCGTGCAGGCGTTCGGCCCGGGGCAGGCGCCGGCCAACAATCCGATGGCCGGCGACCGCGGCGCGGCCGGCAAGGGCGAAGAACTTTTCGGACGCAACTGCCAGCAGTGCCACAACTCGCGCGGCAAGGGCGGCAAGGGACCGCAGCTGGTCAAGGGTGCCTGGGGCCCGGGTGGCGCGAACAGCGATGGCCAGATGTTCGAACTGATCGCCCACGGCCGCGCCGGTACCCAGATGGGTGGCTTCGCAAACTCGCTGAAGGAAGAGGAAATCTGGCAGATCATCGCCTTCCTGCGTGAGGAAGCGCTGCGCGTCCAGGCAGCAGACAAGCTGGCCAAGGATGACGACGAGATTCCCTACTATTGATCCGCTCCCGCACGAGTCAAGCGAAAGAACCTGATGAAACACGATGGATTCAATGCTGCATCCCGCGGTCTGCTCGCCGCCCTCGCCTGCGCAGGTGCACTGACGGCCGCACCCGCGCTGGCGCAGTCGGCACGCCCGACGCTCGACCTCGCGACTGCGCGCCTGATGGCCGACGCGTGCGAACGCCATGCGAAGGAAAAGGGCTGGCGCATGATCATCGCGATCAACGACGAAGCCGGTAATCCGAAGCATTTCAGCCGGATGGACGGCAGCATCCTGATCAGCATCCGTGTGGCGCAGCTGAAGGCCGACACGTCGGCCGGCGCGCCATTTTCGACGCGCCAGTTCCGCGAATTGTCGAAGACGGTGATCGGCGCCGAACTGATTCCGCACACCACCACCATAATAGGCGGTCTGCCGATCGTGACTTCGAAGGGCGCGCACATCGGCAGTATCGGTGTCAGCGGCGGGTCGGAAGAAGAAGATGAAGTGTGTGCGCAGAAGGCGCTCGACGCCGTGAAGCATCTGATGTGAGGGGTAGGGCCGGCGGCTCTCTGGCCTTCTTCTTGCTAAGGAGGTTGGTGCTCGCGGGCGCCGGCCCGCGGCACGACACATACCAATAATTCAAAAGGAGCCAGCATGAAATCCCTGCCGATATCCGTCGCGCTTGCTACCGTGGTCCTGTCCGGCTGTGCCGGTCTCGGGACGAAAAGTGCCGGGCGTGATGAGGCGCCGGACACGCACAAGCAGTATTGGGCGAAGTACGACCATTCACTGAAGCCGGTGACACCGGCGGTCACGCTGAGCGAAAAGCTCGGATTGCCCGAGCCCGCGCGTCCGGCGGCGGGTGGTACAGCCGCCGCAGCCACTGCAGCCGCTGCGCCGGTACCCGCCATCCGCAGTTGCGCGGAAGCTGCGCCCGACGCCACCCTCAAACTCATCGCACGGCTGGAAGCCACGCAGGGCAAATCGCAAGGAGGATCGGCGGAGCTCGACGCATCGGTCGTCAGGCTGGCCGAACGTACGCAGATGCTGTCCTTCCTGCGCGAGTCGCTCTACCGTACCTGCGAGCGCGCCGCCGCTGGCCAGATCAGCAAGGAAGAGGCTGCTGCCGCCTACGACAAGGTGATGAACTCGGTGCATGCCATCATCGAAACCGACCGCGACCGCGCCCGCGAATCGGCGGCGAAAGCGGTAAAGGGTCTGTCACCGGAACAGATCAAGGCACTGCAGTAAGCCGCTTGCCGATGGCCTGACCGCGGCGGGAGCCGGGCATCCCGCCGCGCTTCAGGCTCTGGCTTCCACCCATTGCGGGCGCGATCCACTGATCGCAGATTCCGCATGTCGATCGAGCACAGTCAGCCTGCCATGCGCCGATTCGCGATCAATGGATCGCTCCCACAACGGCGTCTTGGCGCGACGCCCTCCGCGAGCGCGAGGTCTGGTGGAGCGATCCACTGATCGCGGATTCCGCATGTCGATCGAGCACAGTCAGCCTGCCATGCGCCGATTCGCGATCAATGGATCGCTCCCACAACGGCGTCTTGGCGCGACGCCCTCCGCGAGCGCGATGTCTGGTGGGCGCGATCCACTGATCGCGGATTCCGCATGTCGATCGAGCGCCGTCACCCCGCCATGCGCCAATTCGCGATCAATGGATCGCTCCCACAACGGCGTCATGGCGCGACGCCCTCCGCGAGCGCGATGTCTGGTGGAGCGATCCACTGATCGCGGATTCCGCATGTCGATCGAGCGCCGGCACCCCGCCAGGCGCCGATTCGCGATCGATCGATCGCGAATCGGCGCGTGGCGGGGTGACTGCGCTCGATCGACATGCGGATTCCGCGATCAGTGGATCGCGCCCCCACCGCCGTCCGGGCGCGACGCCGTCCGCGAGCGCGATGTCTGGTGGAGCGATCCACTGATCGCGGATTCCGCATGTCGATCGAGCGCCGTCACCCCGCCATGCGCCGATTCGCGATGGATCGCGCCTGCAACTTTTCCCTTTACACCTTCCGATACACCTCGGCGCCCTGCTTGACGAACTCGATCGACTTCGTTGCCATGCCCTGGGTGAGCGCGGCCTCATTGCTGATGCCCTGGGCGGCGGCGTAGTCGCGCACGTCCTGGGTGATCTTCATGCTGCAGAAGTGCGGGCCGCACATGGAACAGAAGTGGGCGAGCTTGGCGCCGTGCTGGGGCAGCGTCTCGTCGTGGAATTCGCGCGCCTTGTCCGGGTCGAGGCCGAGGTTGAACTGGTCGTCCCAGCGGAATTCGAAGCGCGACTTCGAGAGCGCGTTGTCGCGGATCTGCGCGCCCGGGTGGCCCTTGGCGAGGTCGGCCGCGTGCGCGGCGAGCTTGTACGTGATGATGCCCGTCTTCACGTCGTCCTTGTCCGGCAGCCCCAGGTGCTCCTTGGGCGTGACGTAGCAGAGCATGGCCGTGCCGTACCAGCCGATCATCGCCGCGCCGATGCCGCTGGTGATGTGGTCGTAGCCGGGGGCGATGTCGGTGGTCAGCGGGC